>DATFRK010000997.1:0-6932 GCA_035263325.1 Pyrinomonadaceae bacterium
TCCTGGGTGACATTACTTGCGAGGCCCTTGATTTCATTCAACGTTGGGCCAAATTGATTGGCTGGCACGCGCACGACGAGTTTGATGTCCAGCGTGCGTTTAGCCAGGTCGACATTGTCTCGTTGTTTTGCCTCCGACGTAACTACAAACCCGCCATGCTGTTCGGCTATAGCCGTGACTTTGTGTTGTGTTTCGGTTGTTGATGGCACTTCGAGTGAGATGTTCGCGTCGCGAATTATCTTTCTTTCAATTGTTTCGGAGATCGACAGGGATTTGTCGGCATCGGAGAGTGACACGGGCTGCATTTTGACAGGCTCTGTCGCTTGCAGTTGGTTCACGTCACTCTTCACCTCAACTGGAGATTGCGCAACGGACATTCGGTCGCGCTCCGGTTTGGCTGACTGGAAGTCGCACCCTGATATCAACAACCCCAGGCACAAAAGAAGAATCGCGAGAGATTTCATGGTCTCACTCCTTGGGAAAGAATTCCGTTAACAAGAATAGAACGCCGGTTTCGCGTTACACTTGCACAGAATCTTGTGCTCCTAAAGGTGTGTTCCCACAGTTGCGGGTGAGGATTGCCCGGCCCCTCAGACTTACTCCTCCGGTTCTTCCTCCTTATCGCCATCGGGCTTCTTGATGCCAAATTTTTCCAGCCGGTACTGCAGGGTGCGAAATGTCAGACCGAGCAACTTTGCCGCTTTCGTAATGTTGTAGTCGGTCTGTTCCATCGCCTGGGTTATCAGGTTGCGCTCTACCTCTTCGAAATTGATACCTTCGGCAGGAAGTTTGAAGGCGCCGTCGGATGCTGGTCCTACTTCCTGTCTGACCTCTGACGGTAGATCCTCGACTGTGATCTGGTCGCCCTCGCAGAGCAGAATGGCCCGCTCGATCGCCGACTCCAACTGTCTGACGTTGCCTGGCCAACTGTAGTCACTCATCAGTTTCTTTGTTTCGCTCGTTAGACCACGCACCAGTCGGGAAGTGTTGCGCGTGTGCTTCTTGAGGAAATACTCGATCAGGACCGCGATATCTTCGCGGCGTTCACGCAATGGCGGGACGTCGATGGAAAGGACGTTGATCCTGTAGTAGAGGTCGTCGCGGAAGCGACCGTCCGTGACCATCGCTCGCAGATCTCTATTTGTCGCCGCGATGACTCTTACATCAACTCCAATTTCATGTGTGCCGCCAACCCGCCTGATCTTGCGTTCCTGCAAGGCGCGTAGCAGTTTCGCTTGAATGCCGACATCGAGTTCGGCGATCTCATCCAGGAACAGGGTGCCGCGATCGGCGATTTCAAACAGACCCTTCTTTTCGGCGTGAGCGCCGGTGAATGATCCTTTCTCGTGGCCGAACAATTCCGACTCCAGCAGGTTTTCGTTAATAGCGGCACAGTTGACCGCCTGAAACATTTCCGTGGAACGCGGAGATTGATTGTGCACTGCCCTGGCAATCAACTCCTTGCCCGTGCCTGATTCGCCGCGCACCAGGACCGTGGAATTCGAGCGGGCGACCTTGAGAATCATTTTCTTGACTGTCTCCATTTTTGGCGACGCGGAAATGATCTCGCTGTCGATGGCATCCAGCTTGTCGAGTGCGCGGTTGATGGTTTCCAACAACGCGGTTTTGTCATAAGGCTTCTGCAGGTAATCAAATGCCCCACGACGTAAGGCTTCCTTGGCGGAATCTATCGAACCGTGGGCCGTCAGCAGGATGACGATGATTGAAGAATCAAGCACCAGCAGGTGTTGCAACAGCTCGATGCCGTCCATCCCGGTCATCTTCAAATCGGTCAGCGCCAGGTCGAACCGCTTGTCCTTGGCAAACTTTATCGCCGCTTCGCCCGATGCGGCGGTCGTTACCTCGTAACCTTCTTCTGTGAGAATCAGTTCCAGAATCTCACGTTGCGACTTTTCATCGTCAACTACCAGTATGTTTTTCCGCGCCATATCTCAAACCATCTTAGGCTGAAGGATGAGGCACAAAGCATGAACGATGGTCCTTAGCTTCAGCCTTAAGCCGTTTCTCCTTTCTCGCTAGCCGGCAAAGTGATGGTAAATGTAGTTCCGGTGCCTTTCTGAGAGGCCACGCTGATCGTGCCTCCGTGATCATCGATAGCCTTCTTCACAATCGCCAGGCCCAACCCGGTACCCGTATCCTTGGTAGAAAAATAAGGTTCAAAAATTTTCGCAATATCCTCGTTTGCGATACCACATCCCGTATCCGTCACCTCGACCTTAACAAAGTTCTTAACCGGATGCGAAAGTTTGATCGAAACTGCGCCACCTTCGCCATCGATTGCTTCCACGGCGTTGATCACCAGATTTGTTAAGACAGACCGCAGTGATTCACGGTCGGCCAGAACTGCGGGCAAATCGCCGTCCTGGACCACCTTGGTCGAGATGCCACTCTCCTCAGCGCGCGCTTCGATTATGCGCAAAGCGTCTTCCGCCTCCACCCGAATGTTTACGTCCTGCAACTCGAGCTTGGTTGGGCGCGAGTATTTGAGAAAGTCTGTGATGTGCCGGTTGATGCGCGCGACTTCAGTTTTCAACTGTTCGGTGAGGCGCGAAAACGTCTCTCGTTTCTTTTCATCAGTTGGCGCAAAGGACGAACGAAGATGATCCAGGGTCAGGTTGATGTAGTTGAGCGGGTTGCGAATTTCGTGGGCGATTGCTGCCGCCAGCCGACCAACTACTGCTGCTTTCTCTGCCTGGTGAAGTTGTCCTTCCAGCTCGCGGGCCCGATTTAACTTCTCAGTCATCTCATTGAAGGCTAAGGCCAGGGTGCCCATCTCGTCAGTACGGTCCGCCGGCACCTGGACCTCTAAATTTCCGGCGGCAACTTTCCGCGCCGCGTTTGAGAGTTCCTTGATTGGTCGGGTGAATCTCCAGACAAAGAAACCGGTGACGAGAGTGGTGACCAGCAGTAGGAGCAATGTGTAGAGAGCTGCGCGCGAGGTCTGCTGTTCGAGCAAGTTGGTCAGCGTATTGGCTGGTCCAAGTACGACAATGATGAAGCGGCGACCCTTATCAGTCTCAACCGGAAAATAGAAAGCGCCGGCCTCGGCGAAGTCGACTGTGCTCGAGGGGGGAATCCAGGAGGGAAGTTCTTCATGTTCGTCAGTCAGCCGCACCGCGCTTCGCAATGGAGGTAGCGGCAGGTTCTCGAATTGATAGAACTCAATCGTGCCGTTGTCGAGTTTCTTCGGGTTGTATTCAGGGACAATACTATCCTGCACGTTTCCGTCGTCGTCGACGACGAGGATGTTCTTGACCCTTCCGTTCTGGTCGTTGAGCAGAGGTTCTCGGAGGTTACCAATAATCTCGTCGAGATACTTGTCGCTGGTCAGACTTTTGATACCCAGGGCAACGCCGGTCATGATGGCTTGTTCCTGCTCGACGATCATGTGGGCGTTGGAACGAACAGCTCGGAGATTAAAATAGTATTGGACGCCGAGGGTGATCCCAAGCATCAAAGCCAACAGCAACAAGAGCCGGGCGCGAAAGCTATTTATCAGAGCAGGAAATGGCATGCAGCTGTTAAGAGGGAGTCATCAGGATCGGGGTTGCTAAACAGATTTGGCCAACGCCGCCTGAGCGCGCATCCGTTAGTCTTCCAGCGATTTATGTATAATCGGTTACTTTTTTATTGCTCACCTTAGCGGCGAGATGTTATATTTGCAGCGGTCTCAAATCAATGTCCCCAGGGACCGCCACGTTTAGGGAATTCTTCCCACCTCAATGTTGCAGGAATGAAGGTTTTGTAGACCAAACCTTAGCTGAGCTATTTAATGACTCTCATTACTGCAAAAGAAGTTTTTGAAGCGAGGAAGGGCGCTGGGTCCTTTATCGTTATAAGCCCCGGCATCCAGAGAATTTCTGAAATAGCTTGCCCCAGAGCGAGTTAATCCCTAAGGAAAGGTATGTTGGCCCTGATGACACCGCATTATTGGTCCCCAAAACCACGTCATTTATTCGTCGTTCTCATTATTATTCTTGCGCTCGGGTTCGCAGACACCGCTTTTGCAAAACGGAAGCACTCCTCTTCTGGCGGTCGTCACGCGTCCAAAGGTAAAAAGTCATCCGCTAGTCGGGGACGCTCCGCCCGCGGTGGGCGCGGCGGTCGGTACTCCGCTCGGTCGTCTCGTCGTGGTCGGGGTGGCAGGACCCGGATGACTGCGAAAGACGTGCGCCGACAAAAAGCACTTGTCGCTCGAGAACAATCCGCCTCTCTCAAAGCCCTCGAACGCAAACTCCATCGGCCGCTTACGAAACGCGAGCGGACGGCAGAACTTCGTCGCGTTGAAGCCAGGCATCGGCGCGACTTTGAATTGGCTCGTCGCCGGGCAGAGGCGGCGCGCTTGGCCGCGATTGCTCGTCAGCGCGCGATCGATGCCGCGATGCGCAACGAAGTGCAGGGTCTAATCGCCAAGGACGATATCACTGGAGAAGATCCGGAAGTACGCCGCGCTGCCTTGAATGCCCTCGGTAACCACGCTGGTACCGTGGTGGTCATGGATCCAATGACCGGCCGTGTGTATTCAGTCGTTAACCAGGAGTGGGCACTCCGCCGCGGGTTCAAGCCATGTTCCACGATCAAGCTGGTTACGGGTGTTGCTGGTCTATCCGAGAAGATTATTCCGCCAGTCGAGGATGAAAATCGGATGGATTTAACTTCCGCCCTCGCACATTCCAACAATCCTTATTTTGAGAGAGTTGGTGGCCAGTTGGGCTTCGATAAGATGGTCAACTACGCCAAGGAGCTGGGACTCGGTGAAAAAACTGGCGCCAACGTTAACTATGAATTCACTGGACGCTTGCCGGAACTGAAACCAGGCTTTGTGCAGCGTCGCATGTTCTCTTACGCTGATGGTTTCGAAGTGACGCCGATGCAACTCGGCACACTCGTCTCAGCCATGGCAAATGGAGGCAAATTACTCGCGCCGCAGATCCTAAAGACCGCTGGCCAGATTAAGATTCACCCCACAGTCAGACGCAAACTCGATATCACCGGCGAAGTCTGGCAGCGAATGATACCGGGGATGGTCGGAGCCGTTAACTACGGTTCTGGAAAGCGGGCGTACGATCCAACGCAAACTGTGGCCGGAAAGACTGGCACTTGTATCGGCGAGGGCGGTTGGGTTGGCTTGTTTACTTCTTATGCACCGCTCGCCAATCCCAGACTCGCAGTGGTCGTGATTGCGCAGGGCACTGACGCTCATCGTCATTTCCCGGCGGCAGTTGCCGGCGAGATTTATCGCCAGCTGAATCACCGCTTTGGTACGGCGATCAACATGCAGGTCGCCACCACTGACCTGGACGACGAAGAGAAAGAAGCCGGCGACGATGAGGCCGCGGGAATGAATGGTCAGACTGGTGATGCCGCTGCGACTACCACAACCACAGCTGGAACCACCGATCAAACTACTCAACCCGCTCAATCAGCAGCTACGGCTACCGACCCCGCTGCGCAGGATCAAACCAAGACTCCAGCCGCCACTCAGAACGGAACCCCGAAAAATACGGTCAAGCGCGTTCTGATGACGATCCCGAAAAAGGTGCCGGAACCGAACAAGAACAACGGGTCAGATCCCACGGCCCCACCTAAGAATCCGCCGCCAGCGTCTCCCAGTGGTGCTGCGACTCCCAACGGTACTCCCGCTGAACAACAGAGACCGCGCCGCACTCAACCAGAACAGCCATAACACCATAATCAGTTCTTAATAACTTTGTGCGTCGGAGGCAAAACCTCCGACGCATTTTTTTGAAAGTTTTACGGTAGTTATACCCTTCGCACCTTGACACATTTGTTGGAGTTGCAGGAATATTGCGGGCGTTCTTTTTTCGAAGAATCCGTCAGCCCAGTTAACGGTGCTGTTCCCTCGCTGCATTAAACGGCAACCGCTTTTTGCAACATTCGCATCTTAAAGTTGCCTGTCGCGACGCCTGCAGGCTCGGGCCCAGCCGGGATGGCATTTAGAAAAGATCTTTTGGAGGTTTGGACGACTAATGAAACGAATGATTCAACTATTAAGCGTAGGCGCGACAGTGGCGATGCTCGCTTTGCCGTTAGCGGCGAAGTCAGTGATATTTGAGCCGAACTCCCCGGCTCAGGATCAATGCTCGCAAGAGAATAAGGATGCTTTTTACGCAACCTTTAGAGAAGTACGAAAGACTGATGAAGCCAAGGCGTACGATGCCGCCAAAAAGTATTTGGCGTGTGCAGGCAGTGAAGATACCGACATCACAAAGTATTTGAAGAAGTGGGTCGGCAGCTACGAAGAAGGCACTAAGAAAAACCAGCTGCCACAGCTCATTTATAACGACAAGAAATATGACGAAGCATTCACGCTGGGCAAAACAATGCTCGCCAGCGAACCGGAAAACCTCAAGGCGTTGATCGATTTAGGCTACGCCGGCTACCTGGCATCCGTTGCTAAGAACAATAGTCACAGTGCGGACGCAATCGCCTACGCCAAGAAAGCCATTCAGCTCCTTGAATCAGGCAAGACTGTTGATGCCTGGACGCCCTTCAGCAACAAAGATGAGACCCTGGCATATCTCAACTACTCTATTGGTGCGTTGACGGTCGGACAGGATCCAGGTTCAGCCCTTCCTTATCTAATTAAAGCAGCTACCCTGGAGAGCAATCTCAAGAAGTTGCCTTATACCTATAGCTATATCGCCGGCGCTTACGAGACTGGTTCATATGCTAAGCAGTCGGCCGATTACCAGGCCAAGTATGCCGGCAAAGATGAAACACCCGAGAGCAAGTTAGCACTGGCTAATATTAACCAGGTAGTTGATCGCATGGTTGATGCTTACGCTCGGGCAGTTGCAGCCGCCGGCAGTGACGCAGCCTACTCCAAGCAGAAGCCCGAATGGCAGGAGAGCCTGACCACCTGGTACAAGTATCGTCACGACAAGTCC
>DATFRK010000998.1:0-23462 GCA_035263325.1 Pyrinomonadaceae bacterium
CGAGTCTTGTTCCGCAGTTACCACACTTCGCCTCGTTTGCCGCTAGCCGGTCCTCGTCCACCCGGTTCTTCGTCCCACATTTGCTACAACTTACAATCTGCATACAACTCTCTTTCGTGTCCTCAAATAACTCCATCCCTTCCCACTAGCGCGGTTAGGATTCAAAATATTCAGAATCATCTCTATAAACGAATTAACAGTTTACTTGTTCATTTCACTCATCTTTAATTGCGAAAGTTTGACGAATCCTTCGTCTTCATAAACGAGCGAGACGCCCGCCTGTGTGACTGCTGCCGCCCTGCGCTCCCAGCTCTGCGTGGTAGCCCTCCCGCGTTCGTAGTAACATGCAATGGTCTTTCTTGAGATCCGGCTCGGCCCGCGCCCGTCACTAAGGAACCAATCACGTATGCAGTTGTTGCGATTCGCTTGCCTGCTCCTTTTAATGATCTGTTGCGCCGGTGTTGTTGGGGCACAGACTCAACCAAACACTCCAGTTGAAATCGCCTTTACCGTGTCCATGTCCAGGCCGCACACGCACATGCTCGAAGTGGATGTTTCGGTGAAGCGACCGGGCGGAGTTGCTGCCCCAAACGAAGAGACCTTGATAATGCCTGTCTGGACTCCAGGCTCTTACCTGATCCGCGAATTCGCACGACACGTCCAGGATTTCGAGGCGAAGGACTCGACTGGTCAATCACTGAAATGGGAGAAGATCAATAAGAACAGTTGGCGGCTAACCACAAATGGCGCGCGTGAGTGGCATGCGAGTTACCGCGTCTACGCGAATGAACTCTCGGTGCGCACCAACGAGCTCAACTCTGATCATGCATTCTGGAACAACGCTGCACTGTTAATGTATCTGAATGGCTATCTCAAGAGTCCTTCGACAGTTCACGTCCTGGCACCCGAAGTGTGGAAGGTAGCGACCGGTCTGCCAATTGCCCCAGGTCCGAAGAATACTTTTCGCGCCGAGAACTTTGACAACTTGTATGACTCACCATTTGAGGTGAGCAATTTCAAAACAATCTCTTTTAGTGTGAAAGGCGTGCCGCACCGGATCGTCGTTGATGGAGAAGGGAACTACGACCCGGCCAGGATGCAGACCGATGTACAGAAGATCGTCGAGACTGAAGTCGACTTGATGGGTGGAGAAGTTCCCTACAAAGATTACACATTCATCCTGCATTTGCGGTCCACTGGCGGCGGTGGTCTGGAACACCTTAACTCTGCCGCACTCGGTTACCCGCGTTTTGGCTTCCGCGGGCAAACCGGTGACCGTACGACTTCCTCCTCGCCTAATGCCACCGGAGGTAGTCCAGAATATCGAGGTTTTCTCTCACTGGTAGCGCATGAGTTCTTTCATCTTTGGAATGTAAAACGCATTCGGCCAGACGCGCTTGGTCCCTTTGATTACTCGAACGAAAACTACACCAGGGTTCTCTGGGTGGCTGAAGGGATCACTGACTATTACGCTGACATAGCGTTACGTCGGGCCGGTTTGATCTCAGAAAGGGACTTCTTAACGGCCACCGCTCGTTCATTCCAGTCGTTACAAAACACACCTGGCCGCCTGGTGCTGAGTGCGGAGGAGGCGAGTTTTGATACCTGGATCAAGTTTTATCGCCAGGATGAGAATTCCGACAATTCCCAAGTTTCTTACTACGACAAGGGCGCGATCCTGGGGTTGCTGTTGGATCTGGAGATTCGCAACCGCAGCAATGGAGCGAAATCACTCGATGATGTAATGCATTATCTCTTCAACGAATTTTACAAGCAGGACCGCAACTACAATTCGCAGGAGTTTCAGAAGGCTTGTGAACAAATGGCCGGATCTAGCCTGGCGGAGTTTTTCGCGAAGTATGTGCGTGGCCGCGAAGAGCTTGATTACAATGGATCGTTGAGTGCGGCTGGTTTGCGCCTGGAAACATCTGGGGCCAGCGAAGGTGGTAAGCCAGTAGCCCGGCCCTATCTGGGTGCCGACGTTGCCCAGGAGGGAGATCGCCTGGTCGTCCGGCGGGTACTCGCTGGTTCACCGGCGTACGAACAAGGATTGAACACCGGGGATCAGATCATCGCGCTCAATAACAATAGGGTGACCAGGGACTTTTTTGAGGCGCGCCTGGCGGAGAAGAAGCCCGGCGACTTGATCAACCTGACCATCTTTCGCTTTGATGATCTGAGCACGCTGCTCATTAAGTTAGGGGGACGTTCAGACGGGCCTTACCGGATCGTGCCGGTTGACAAACCGACGGACAAGCAACGGCAGGTGTATAAGGCCTGGATTGGAACACCTTAAGGCTGGTGCTTTGTGCTTTGTCCTTCGTACTTTGTCCTTTTTACCTACGACCTTGGCTATTGATACGAAGAGAAGAGAAGAGCAAGACACTGACTACAAGAACAAAGCACCAAGAACAAAGCACAAAGAACGGAAACGAAATTTGAGATCCCAGATCTCATAGCAAATCAAAAATCCTTAATGCCGGACCACATCTCACTGACTATTGATGACCGGGTGGCTCGAATCACTCTCGCGCGGCCACCACTCAATATTCTCAATATAGCCATGATGCGCGAAATCAACACTGCGCTCGGTGAGTGCGGCCGGCGAGATTTAGTGGGAATAGTCTTCGCCGCAGCGCCCGACTGCCGCGCCTTTAGCGCCGGAGTGGCCATTGAGGAACATGTCGATCAGCTGATCTACCAAATGCTCGATGCGTTCCATTCAATCTTTCGCTCCCTGGAGCAGCTGGCGAAGCCCACCCTGGCACTCGTCGATGGCGCTGCCCTTGGTGGAGGTTGTGAGTTGGTCGCTGCCTGCGACATCGTCATTGCCAGTGACCGGGCCCGGTTTGGACAACCAGAGATAAAGATAGGGGCGTTTCCCCCGGTTGCTGCGGTGGTGTTGCCGCTGGTTATTGGCGAGAAGCGCGCCCGGGAATTGATCCTTACCGGTGAAGTGATTGATGCCGCTGACGCACTGCGGCTGGGCCTCTGTAATTACGTGGTCCAAAGCAGTGCGCTGGAGCAGAAACTGGCCGAGGTGTTGACAAAGTTAAAGGAGCATTCAGGAGCCGCCCTCGAGTTTGCCAGGCGCGCCCTGGATCTAGGACGCGGACGAACGATAGACAGGGCGCTGAAAGAGGTAGAGGATATTTACCTGCACGAACTGATGAAATCATCTGACGCTACTGAAGGCGTCAAAGCATTTTTGGAAAAGCGCAAACCAGCCTGGCGCAATCGCTAACCGATGAATTGCATTATGTACAAGCTAGCGAAGCAGCAAACCCTCGCTTTGATTACCCTACCACTACTGGTGTTCTGTTGCACCCTGGCGGTGCTGGCGCAAAAGCGACCAACGAATCGAACCGGTTCTCACAGTGTGCGTCCTCGACCGACAATGAGCGCGGCAGACCGGTCGCTGGTCGAAGAAGCGATGGGGGTTGTCTGTACAGAAGGTAAATTGGATCCGAAAGGCAGTACTCCGATCGACGACATGCAAGCGCGCCCCTCTTTGCCTGTTCAGAGCAGCGAAGCGCTAGCCGGCGCGCAACGAGCGGAGAGATTACTACCAGTAGCGAAAGATCTGGTGATCAATGCGCTGCGGCAGTTGGTCACTGATTATGGCTTTCAAAAATCGCCCGCTTACGCAACCAGGCTCCAGCGAGCAATTGCCAGGGTGCAGACGGTTAAAAAGGTCAGGCCTGATATGGAATCGCGCGACAACGCCTCTGTTTTCCTGACCCATCCGCACACGATCACGTTCGGCACGATTTTCCTCGCTGGCCTGCCGTCAGATGAAGGAATGATCAGTGTTCTGGCCCACGAGTTAATGCACATCGCTGATGGTGATAACGATCTCTTGTATGCGCTAGTGCGGGCGATTGCTGTTAAAGCGTCGAGTCTCACCGGGTTGGAGATTCGCGGCCAGCGTTCCGAAGAATTGGCTTGCGATCTTGTCGGCGCGATGGCCGTGCGCTCTTATGTTGCCGGCACGCCGAGCTATGAGCCATTGCCGCGCCGTTTGTCGCGGTCGTTGGAACACAATTGTGTCGATCTAGATGAAGGAGATGAGGACCACCTGTCGCCACGCACTACCGTTCGTGTGTTGTTGTCACTCAATAGTAGCCTGGTGCGTGAGTTGATCTACGGTCGCGATGAACGTCCCGCTACACGCCAGACCCCGCAGTAAAGAACCGCAGGCTGCTCGCCTGCCTTACTGCGCCACAGCTAGCCTTCGTTGACAAGCGCCTTTTCGCCTTCCTATCATCCGCATAACATGGGGCCGGACCAGTACTCTTTGTTTTGTAGAAAGAAAGCTACGACCTCCATTGCCCTCACAATTCTAACTGCGCTCGCGTTGGCCACCGGGTGCAAATCCGTCATTGAGCGACAAGATGTAAGGCCACGTGTTTTGCGCGACGTGCCCGCCCGGAATCTCGCTTTCCGCCTGGAAGCCGATGTCACTCCCCCATCGCTGAAAGACGACAATGGTGACAAGGTCCAGGGTGTACAAGCTGACTTCAACACGCGTCGCAAAGACGACGCTCTCGTGCGCACAGTTGTTTCTCCAGACGGACGGCGGGTCCTGGCACTCTACGGCACCGAGGATTCTCCGGCCTCCGCCTTTCGCATCGACCTTTACTCCGCGGAAGGGCAGTTTTTACGAAACCTGGTTCCGCCAACTCTGTCGTGCGTGTTTCCGGAAACTGTGGCCTGGTCCCCAGACGGCAATTTCATAAGTTTCATTGCCCATAGGAAGGAGATACCGGCGCCCACGCCCACTCCGCCAGGCGTCGTGCCACCGGAAAGTGTTCCAGTTCCGTCGCCCTCAGTTGGACCAGCATTTCCCGCTGTCGCAGTGTTTGACACGGAACAAATCTACCTTTGCAATCGCGATGGCTACGATCTCAAGCCACTGACGTCACGCGAGGGCTTGATCTATTTCTACTTTTTGTGGGCCCCCGATACTCATGCAGTGGTGGCGCTTGCTTGCAAGGAGGCGGAATGGAACGCAAGAGAAAAAGAGTATAAGTTGCCGGCCGGGCGGCCACGATTGATCACGATTGATGGAAAGGAACGGCTGCTGGACGACGAGAGTACCGAGGCCTTGCCAGTATGGTCAGCGGACGCTTCCAAGGTCGCGACCGCTTTTGAAACTGAGGTGGCAATTTACGATGCTGCCAACAGTACACCAACCCAGGGAAGGATGCCTGTTCGTGATCAGTTAATTGCCGCTTCGGTTATTTACGAGCAAAGGACCACTAAGAAGACAGACAACGCCAAGCACGAGTCAGTAAGTAGTACTAACTCAAGTCTCCCGGTTTCATTCAATCCCATCATTCGTCTCGAATGGCCCTCTCCGGAAAAACTGTTCTTGCAGACTGCGTATGTTCGGTTGATGCCAAACGAGACGGTCAACACCTTTCAGCGCTGGCATCTCCTGCACCTGAGCGCCCAGGCGGTAATCCTGAAGTAGTGAGGTTTTTTGGCTGGGTTGAGATTCGTGAACGCCCTCGGTGTAAATTCTTGATAATGACGAAAACGGGGAGAAGTGGTGACAGGGTGAAGGGGAGAAACGGTGAAGGGGAGCCGTTTACCCTTTCACCCTGTCACCCTTTCTCCTCGTCTCCAATTCACCCCGTCGCCGCTTCTCCCCGTCTTTACTTCACAGGGAGGGCTTAGCTGACTGGCTGATCTGACTCCTGCCGCACGCTTTGCTGCAAGAAGAGGGAGTCATAAATCCCGCGCATCTTGAAGTTGCACATGCGGTAAAAGGAATGGGCCCGTTGGTTGTCCTCGTTAACCAGGACGCAGATCGACTTGCTTCGGGTAAGTAAATCCTGGCAGAGCTGCCGCAAGCATTTTCTACCGACGCCTTTGCTGCGCTCTGTCGGATTCACCCAGATACCTTCCAGGTAGACCACATCCGGTGTATCAGACTGAATGTCGGCCTTGAAGATCAGCTTACCGTCTTTCTCCAGTAGCCAAACTCGGCCCATCTCAATTCGTCGCGCACAGCGCGCGCGAAATCCCTCCGGGTCGACATCCATTGGGTTAGTACCGCTCTCGTCTTCGGCCATCGCGGCTTGCACGGGAGCAATCTTGTCAAGGTCCGCCAAAGTTGCCAGGCGCAATCCTTCAACTTCTTCGCGTAACTGCATGGCGCGGCGTAGCTCAAACAAGAGTTCACGACAGGCCAAGCGCATGTCCTGGCCCTCGTCCGCATAGAAGTTCCAAAACTCTTCTACCTCGTCCTTTTCACCCAGGATCATGTGAGTGCGTTGATAGCCTTGTGCGACCAGCGCGAAATCCTTCATCGCGCGAGACGTGCGGGCTTCAATCAAGGTGGCGTGGCCGATCAGGGCCACCCCTTCGAGCCGGCCTTCGGAATTGCGGCAACCATAAAACGTGCCGCGGTTGTAGGGACTGACCAGGCCGTTATCACGGATGAATCCGGCCAGGCAGACTGTGTGTACTGGACGCTCTGCCAGGAATGCGAGGACTTCGTTGCGGTCACCTTCCGTGAGTTCGAAAGTTTCGACGGTGACATTCGCTTCCGGCAGAAAGGGGGTTTCCGCCATTACGATGGAAATAAGTGAGTTCAGTGATTGAGAGGTGTCAAGCTGTCTCATGGTTAGCTCCGTAGTCGTTGTGAGTTGATGAGTCATGGTTAGTCTCCGCCGTGGATTTAATAACCGAGATAATCAACTCCGCTGTCTACTTCTATTTCCATGGAGGGTGTTTCATCACCACCGAACGCCGCTGACTGAGCTTGTAAATAAGCGTCGCCGAGCAGCACACCATCACCAATTAGCACCCCGTCACCGATCAATACTCCATCACCCATTAAGACGCCGTCACCGAGTAGCACTCCATCACCGAGCAACACGCCAGCACTGCAAAACGGAGTGCCGTCGCCGAGGAGTACACCGTTGCTGGTTACGATGCTGTCGCCCAGTAGGACACCGTCGCCGAGTAGCACTCCATCACCCAGCAATACGCCATCACCAAGTAACACGCCATCGCCTAGCAACACGCCCAGGCCGTAAATCTTTTGATACTTCGTAATCAAGTTTGAGCCGGTTGCTATCTTCTGTTTGAGAATAATGCCCTGGGCCCAGGAAAACGTCTGATAGCCGATGGTTGTCTGTGCTGTTGGGGCTGGACCTGTCAGCAACGGGGCACCGGTTAAAGTTGTGGACAGAAGGTCTGTGCGCACAAGCTTGGCCAAACGTACTGCGCCTTCGATATTGACTTCACCTGCCCCTTGTTCGAATGTGTTGAAACCAGGAAGTTGCTGCGCGGTGTAGGTCAGGATCATCCGGACCATGTTTGGCGTCAGTTTGGGATTGACCTGGAGCAAGAGAGCGGCAGTACCAGCCACGATGGGCGTGGCCATTGAAGTGCCGTTCAAAGTCATTTGCCGGCGATTCGACATTTCACTTACGCCAGCGTCGAGCTCCGGATGCTCAGTAACGAGCAGGTTATTGTCAGCTTCGGCAAAAACGAGCTTGTTACCGGGAGCTACCAGATCGGGCTTAATGATGTTGTCGAAATGCTTGACGCCACTGGCGTCGGTCCAATACCCGCGTGTCGGGCCGCGGGAGCTGTAGGTCGCAATGCCATCATCAGCGCGACCGATAGTGCCAAAAGTGTTGGTTGCGCCCACAGTGATGGCCGAAGGCTCAATACCAGGCGAGTGCACCTCGCCATAAACTTTCTGGCTGGCAGAATTCTTGCCGTTGTTGCCGGAGGCCGCGACCACGACGATGCCGGCATCGACCAAACTGCGGACCGCGCGGCAAATCGGATCGTTCTTGTACGAATCAACCGCCAACATCCCCAGGCTCATGTTAACTACCTTGATGTTGTAGGCAGTGCGGTTGTTCAAGACCCATTCGAGTGCTGAGAGCAACCCGGAAACTGACCCATTACCGTTGCTGTTCAGCACACGCAAGTTGATGAGGTTGGCGTTGGGAGCAATACCCATGTAGCGACCGTTGGCGATGCGGCCATTTCCGGCGGCAGTCGAGGCGACGTGGGTGCCATGACCATAGGGGTCGTCGGTGCGATTCTCGCCGGTGAAGTCCTTGCTGAAAACAACGCGCAAATTGTTGTAGGCGCCGAGAAACGATTTGTGACCTGTATCAATTCCTGAATCCAACACGGCGATACCGATGCCGCTACCATCCAGCGTATAGCTTGTGGTCACGCCGAAAGCGTTGGTGGTGCTTTGCTGACGGACAAGATCTGCGCCGGTGGTGGCGCTCACATGACCAAAAGCTCGGACCGCGTTGTCAGCTGACAGGTGGTTAATCTGCTTGTTGGCTGCGAGTGCCTCGAAAGCCTTGAGCGGCACTTCAACTTTGATGGTGCCCAGTTGGGCCATCCGGCCAGTGACCGCCACACCGTAACGGGTCAGGAACTCGTTGAGTTCGCCGCTCTTTACGTTGTCAACCTGGAGAATTGCGCTGACACGTTTGCTCGAGCCGGCGTTCTCGATTTGAGCGCGTAACTCGGGAGCGATCTTTTCGCCGACAAAGCCTCTCGAGTTATTGGTACCTTCCTCGCTGTCGGCTTCTTCCGTTGTGTTCGCCTCCGGATCGAGTACGACCTGTTTAAAGAAGCTATCAAGTCTTGCGTTGCTCGCGATGTATTCGTCGTAGGCGGTGCGGGAGGTCGAACCGAGAATGCGAAGTTTGCCGTCCGCGATCGCTTGTTCGAGGATCGCAGAGACATGTTCGGCGGCACGCTGGCCTACAAACTGGTGTAGTTCGTCAACAAAAAGAATGGAATTCTGCGGTGCGGTTGCCAGCTGCGACAGAATGAGGTTCATCCGGTCTTCCAGTTGCGCAGGCGTTTTCGCATCTTCCAACAGGGCATAGATGTTCAAGCTAAAGAGGTGCGCGTGCTGCAAGTTTGCGGGGACGTTACCGGCCACAATGCGCTGGGCAATCTCTTCGACTACAGCTGTGGAATTGAGACCATTCTCACTAATGAGGACGGGATTGTTCTGTTCAGTGCGGGAAAGGATATCTACGACTGCACGAATGGAAGCTTCGCGTCCCTTGACCACGTCGAGCTTGCGCTCTCGGGCCAATGTTGTGAGGTCTCGCACATAATTGTTGCGTGCGGAGCTCTGACTCTTCGCGCTGGACGCTGGGAGTTTCGACTGTGCCTGGGCGCGATCCATCATCAGGATCCCCGTGCACAGCGAAAGCGTCAGGGCGAAGATAGTTATCAAGGAGATGACTTTTCTATTCTTCATTTCTGCCTCTCGGGCGAAGTTTGAATATCTGGGCTGAGCAACCGCACGATTGCCTGCGGGCCCTAGAGCATTGACCGTGCCAATGACGGTGAAGATCGAGAGAGCCCAGTGTTTGTTGGGCTTTTAGTGAAGTTTTGCGAGATGGACCACTATGCATAGGACTGTGAGAAAGTCAGTTTGAAGGGACTGGTCAATTAATCTGACCGATCTTTGCTGACCCTTTGCAGAGGTTGAGTTTTTTGTTTACGCGACGAGCCCGGGAAGGGGCCGACTCGAATCCGCTTGGGAATTTATTGCGACTAAAGGAAGACAACGGCGAGTCACTTCTTTGCTGTCAGCGCCATTGAGTTCGCTGATTGGTTAAGAAGTGAGTTGGCCGGGCTTGGTTTCCACGCCCGGCCTATATAGCAGGAGGGGCTCAGCGACTCATTAGATAACTCTCAAGAAGTTATTAATAAGATCTCAATGCGCAGAATTGGGCCACCTCGCAGTCCCAAATCCAGACTCTGTATCTCAAACTCAGAAAATTTGGTCCATGCCTGGTCCAATAAGCACGATTTTTGGGCCATTTCGGGGTTGGCTTCCGGATTGCTGGAAACTTTTGATCACTAAGGCAGCTTTCCCTACGGATAAGAAGGTTTCCCACGTCTTTTCCGCTTGGCCCAGGTAACCAAACTTCGCAACCGGGGGTATTCAGGTGGTAGATGCGAGTTGCTTAATCGAGCAGTGACGCCCAGTAAAGACGAGTCTTCATCACTGAGCGTACCTTCGCCCTAACACCCAGCCACGAAAATGAACAAACGTCCTTTCTATTTGAGCACAACCCTCCCTGTGCTATTCCTTCTGATACTGGTTGGCACAGCCTCAGCAGTTAAGGCTGATACCATCACCTTTGATGACGGGGTCGCAGACGACTCGGTGGGTTCCTTTTACGCAGCCCAAGGCGTTACTTTTCTGAACGCGACTTTTGACACTTTTGGCGGGCTTAACGGCGGTTCGGCGCCACTGTCGATCCGGTCAACCTTAGACGACTACTACCCGACTGCCGCCCACCCGATTGCCGCGATCTTTTCCCTGGCCCAATCGAGTGTATCCCTCACTGGCCTCGACGTTGGGGAAAATGGCTTCAGAATGGTGGCCTACGACGCAGTTACTGGCGGTAACATAGTCGATACGCAAACGGTCTTTGGTCTTGACTATGGAAACGACCAGTACTTCACCTTGACTGTCAGCGGCGCAAACATTTTTCGGGTGGAGTTCTATCAGGTGTTTCCTGCCCAGGGCGGCGACGGCATTGCGTTCGACAACCTGGTCTACAACGTGCAACCAACGATCACTGCGGTACCGGAACCGGCGACGATGGTTTTGTTTGGCACGGGCTTGATAGGGGCGGCGGGTTTGTTGCGCTTTCGCCGCCGCCAACACTAGCAGGATCAAAGATCGGTGAGCCGGGAATTCGATTGGACCTATAGGACCTATTCTAACCACCGACTCACCATCCACTGACCTACACGCTGCTGTCGTCGGTCAAGGCGTGGAGGGCCGCAAACGGCTCGCGACGCTCATGTGAGAAGAAGAGCGCCCGCAAGGGATCGTTGGTAGTCTCGCGAATGAAATTTGCCGTCCGCTGTTTCCGCCCATCACTTTGAATATCCTTAACAATCCGATATTTGACCTCTGATTTTGAAAGATCCACCACCAGCGTCGAGCCCCCACGGAAGATATGTTGTGGCGTGCCTTTCTCCCGCATGTTTTGTGATTGCGTTAACGCCACCACCACCTGTGGCACATACTTCCCGTCAGGGCTAATCCGCATCGCCCGGCGCAACTCGTGCACCTCAAACGTCCGACCGCCCTTCAACCCTAACCCCGCAGCAAACTCGGGAACTGAACTGAACGCACGCTTCAGTTGATCGTGCAACTGGTAACGCTCTTCCCGCGTTACTTTGAACAGTTGCTCCCGATCGTTGAGATAGAGACAGGCGTCAGCGTAACGTTTCAAACTGTCGAGCATAGTCAGGTACTGCCGCTTGATTTCGGCTCGCAGCCGGGCGGGAAACTGGGTCGCGTCGAGACCTTGCCAGCGCAGTGTATCCACTGACAAGGTACGGATTGCCTTGGTATTTGGCTCGTTGAGATTTACCGGATAGATACCGCGACGACGGAACGCTTCCACAAATGCGACTCGATAGTGGTAATGATCGTCAGAAACGAGATCAAAATCGGCAGTGATGAGCGCGCGCAAGTACTCGAAGAAGGTCACGTCAACCGGCGGCAGGTAATCAAGGGCGCGAATGCACATGTTGAGTACGTGTCCCGCAGACTTGGCGGCTTCATCAGCTAGTCGCTTGACGAGATCGGGATGAATTGCGCCGGTGGGAAGCACTCCGGTCCCTCCAGTGTAGATGCGCAACAAGTCAGCGACGCGGGTCTTATAAATTGCGAGAAAAGCATCGAAGACCGCAGCCACCAGTACTGCCCCGCGCGAGTGTGGCGTTAGACGCCGCTGCAGATCAGCCGGGTCGGGTTTCGATCGCTTCCAAACGCCGTTCTCCAGGCTGCCGATTGCGTTGCGCAACGCGCCCCGGCCACCGGTCGCGTAGCCAAACTGGACCGCCAACATACCCAGCATGGACTCCGCTTCAATGTCTCCGCGCGTCTTTGAGATCTCCAATTCCAGCACTTCAGGAATAGTGAAATGCTGCATGAGTGCGACGATGTCCGCGAATGCCTCGTGCAAGGCCAGCACATCAGGATTAGTCGGCTCGTTGAAACGCCGGTACATACCATCAAGGATGGCATGGGTTGTTTCGTGCGCGATGATGTCGTGGGAGAGACAAGAAAACACCCGACTATTCGGCATGTGATCTCCGGGATCATCTCCTGAAGCCTCGAAGTAACCGAAGAGTAGCGCCACCTCTTGCGGACTATAGAATGCATTTGCTTGCCGCAGCGCATGTGGCCGGACCACCAAGTGCTTTATGAAATCTTTATCGTCGTTGGGATTCTGCGCATTGGGCCGAGGACGCCAAAGCACTGGACGACCGAGGGCTGTTTCAAAGTGCTCGATCGTTTTCATGGCCACGGCATACACCATTTGTTGGTGAAATTGAGGATTGCCTTCTGAGGGAGCCCAGCCATCCTGGGCCAACAAACGCGGGTCGTCCAGATCCACTGGATCGTAAGTCTTGCCTGATGCGTCTGTATCCTCGACCGAGAGATACTCCCCGACGGGCCCCTTGCCTTTTAGTTGCTTCAAGGTTTCCCAGCGGACCTTAACGGTCACTTCATTTGCACCCGCAGTATCCAGCCTTCCGGACAGGCTGGGATCAACCGCATACACTCTGATGCGCCGGTAAGGAGGATTGCGAAGTTCCGGTTGTTCCTCGCAGGCGGGCAACACGTCAGGCACAATCTCCTGGCTGGCCCTGGTGCGGGGCGCGGAACGCCCGGTGACGACTGCATATCTGGCCGCGACATGTTTACGCAGTGTCCGCGACGCTCCCGGATCGTCAATGACTACCTCCATGAAGTGTCGCAGCTTATCGCCTTCAAGCTTGGTGGCGCGTCCCGGGTCGGGCACCAGTTTTTGCAACTCGTCATTGACCAGCCAACGCTGTGCGAGTTCCAGGTTGAACATCTGTTCGCGTTGCGTCGGCTCTGCTACTCCGAGACCCGTCAGCACTCTCAAGAAACCCAAACTTCCATCAGACGAGTCGCTCTTTGGCAAGTTGAACATTGGCTTAATACTCAAGGCATCGAAGGCCTGGAGCACGCCATTGCCAAAGTGCTGCTTGTCACCTTTCAGCTTCGCCTTAAGGAATAGCGCGCGCCGTACCGCTTCGACGCGCTGCCAGTCGCGGCGCAACTCGCTCTTGTATTTTTCGAACCAGAGCGCCACCGCCGCCGCTACCTGGGGTGTTGCTGCCGACGTTCCTTCACCATTGAGTCGCACAGTGTCGCTACAGCGGAACACGGGCCAGGGAATGTTTGGCGTGTAAGTAGCGATCGCTGAATTCATCGCTGACTCTGGTCCAAAACTGCCTTCCAGGGACGTTCCCGCCAGGCCCGCATATGGCTTACCGTTTGACATGACGCCACAAACCGCAATGACGCGAGAATATCTCGCGGGATAGACAAGTGTCCTTGGTGGCAGGAAGCCGATGTGGTTGCCGGCGGCGGCGCAAATACAAACGCCTGCTTCATAAGCTTTATCAACAGCTTCAGCCCACGCTCGTGAGGGAGTGCCGCCCATACTCAAGGTCACAACATCGCAGAGTTGCTCGACCGCGTAGTCAAGCGCCCTGGCCAGGGCACTCGTGCGTAACAGGATCACGCGATCGGAAACGCGCAGGGGCAATACGTCCGCGTCCGGCGCCCCACCCAGCCGCACTCCGCCCGGGCTGGCTTCTTTGCCGGCGAGAATTCCAAGAGTGCCGGTGCCGTGGCCCGAGTTGTCGATGACGAGCACCTGGTTGTCCGGATCCGCCGCGCTGTTTGGATCAGGATCGCCGTCGACAAAACTCCGTTCCAGCTGGCGCAGGATGTGTTTAGGTAGAGTGTCGTGGGCGCGATAGTAACCGGTATCAAGATGCGCAATGCGCGTTCTTGGCTCCGTGAAGTTAACCGCGTCGCGCGCGCGCCCAAGTTGAGTGAAATCATCGCGCAAGTGCCAGGCGAATTCATCAGGTCCGGCAGCTTTGCCATGGGTCGGATCTTGGGGAATGTCCTGGCAAACAGAATCCAGGGCGAACGGCTTGGCAGGGTCCGTTTCATTCGTGTCCTGAAAGATGTTGTGAATGAGATCGGGTTCGGCGAAAACGACGTCCGACTCATCGACGCCAAGCTGTTCAGAAACGCGTGCATGGGCCAGGTCCCACGGGTTTTCTGGAGCATCGGGCAGTTCGGCAAGAAACCACTGCGGAGTTGAGTCGAGTCCAAAGGTCGCTGCCGCGGTGGCCGCAGGCTTATCGTAAAGTGGCCTCAGGTTCACTTTTGACTCTGCGGCTCGCAGGGCTCGTGAAGGCCGCAGCTTGACGAGAACGCGGTTGGTTTGGAGTGGCGTGTGTTGCTTACTGACAGTTCTGGGCTGCCGTTTCTCGGGCACGAATCACCTCCGTATCAGTGTTGCTTCTGTTCGTTTAGGCGGGTCGCCGTCTTTGGATCGTTCCGATCGCGACGCCAGGTGGGGTGGTTGAAATGGATCACAAAGTCGCCGTTGTAGGAGACGACAGCGTTGTCGAAAGTCAGTTTGCCAATACGACGCCAATTGCTGAACGTCCGCTTTTGTAAAAACCCTGGTCCACGAACTGTTCCGTCGTCAGTTACTTCCAGGTTGAAAGTGAGAGTACGTTTCGGCTGGGCATCGCCGCGGTCATAGATTTGCGCCATGACCTCATCGCGAAAATCAAGTTCCTTGCCGGCGATCCGTAGCTGCTCACCAGGGATGATGAGACGCATGAAGTTTGGGGACCGCGTCGGTTCATTGGCCGGCTTGCCAAGTTCGGCAATTTGATAGAGCTGGCGTTGGGTGGGCTCGCGGTCAACAATTTGAAAGACCAGGCCGGTGATCAGTAAAACCGGTGTGGCTATTCCTCGCCGCAAAGCAGTTACATCAGGAGCGTTTCGTAATTCCGCGTCGTTGATATAGTCCGAGTGATCGCCGCCGATGTCTTCCTGCGTAAAGAAACTCGCGGTGGGTAAGGATTCGGAATGGTTAGGATCAGTCGTGGGATAGAGTTTGCCGACCATGGCCAACGAACGCGTGTGGCCGCGCCTGGGTTCAGTGCAACAAGTTGAGTAGCGCGTGATCAGGAGGCCCTGGCTGCCTTGCCGAAAGTAACCGGAGTAATTTGTCTCTTCCGTCACTTCCCAACGTCCGGTAAGACATACGCCATTGGGATGCAGCAGGCGACGGAACCCTTTGCCTTCTTGCCCCCAGCGCAGATCCGCGTGGGAGTCGACCGCGCGTTGCACTGCCTGCTGAAACAAGTAACGTTTGCCGAAGGGTAAGACACCACGCAACACGCTTCCCACGGTCACGTCGTAGATTGGTAATGGTGGTTCGCCTTCGCGACCCCAAACTTTTTGGTAAGGATTCGCGAAGATCGCATCGCGCACTTCGGCATAGCGAGAGCCACGATAGGCGCGATCCTCGTCGGTAACCGATTGGATGCCGAAGTATTTCATCTAGCGACGCGCGTCCTCGATGATTACGTCTGACGCTTTCTCACTAATCATGTAGATCGCGGAAACGATGAAGTAACCGGGAATCTTAGGAAAGACGGAAGCGTCAACCACGCGCAGACCTTCCGTTTGGCGGACGCGAAAGCGGCTATCAAGTACGGCCAGGGGATCGTCATCAGTACCAATCTTGCAGCTGCAGGATGCATGGTGGCCCCAGGCTTCGTTCTGGATGAACTCCTTGAGCTGTTCTGGAGTATCGTAGTTTGGTCCAGGACAGAGTTCCTTAACTGAGCCCAACGACTTGTTCATCTGCCGCACAAACTGAACGCCATCGACTACCGCATCGAGGTCGAAACCTTGCTGATCATTTCCTTCCGAGAAGTAGTGAAAGTCGATGTGTGGCCACTTGGTCGGATCCTTTGATTTGAGCGTTACTCGCCCGGCGTGGTTGTTTGTATAAGCCTTCAACACAGCCCAGGTGAATTGATTGCGGTCTCGTTCAAACAGAGTCGAATAGCCAGGCTTGTAGCCGACGAAAAATCCGGGCAGCCCAAAAATGTATAGATCGGGTTCCGGCTTCTGATTGCTGGAACGTTTGAGAATTCCCAGCAGCGCGCCGTTGGTCGTGTAGACGCCCTTGCCGCGTTCCCAGGAAACGAAGTATGGGTCGACGGCAGAGCCAGTTTGTGGCGGAGCGAAAGTGGCGCCGTGTAACAGCCGGAAGGGTTTGGTAAATTCAGTCACCACTCCCACTTCGTATCGATCTTGAAGGTTTTCACCCACTCCCGGCAGATCGACGACCACGTCGATGCCTAGCTGCTCAAGTTCGGCCTTTGGTCCAACGCCAGACAGTTTCAGGAGTTGCGGAGTGTTAAAGGCGCCCGCCGCGAGAATGACCTCACGTGACGCGAAGACGCTTTGCGTGGTTGAAGTTGGCGTCGCTCCTGGCTGACGTGCCTGTGGGTCCGCTTCGTACAAGTGCGCTCCCGCCAGGTACTCAACCCCGATCGCCTTACGACCGTTGAACAGTACCCTTGTCGCGAGTGAGTGGAGTTGCACCGTGAGGTTCGGAAAATCTTGTTGCGTTCTTAAAAGGAGATCGCGTGGTCCATTTCGCTTACCGCCGGCTACCGCCAACGGGGTGAAGGCGAGACCTTCGCGCATGTCGATGCCATCGCGGGCGTCATTCGGATCGAGCTTGGTGAAAAGACTGAGATAGGGATTGCCTAATCGTGTCTTCAAGGTACTTTTGATTGCCTTCCATAAGAGAAAAACAATCTTCCAATCACCGGAAACTAAACGGGGATCGGCTTCGCTGGTTGTGAGCCAGCCATCGTAACCGTGGCCATGACGCCAGTCGCGCCAGTCGCTCCTGCCATGCCAGAGCCCGACGATGGACCAGGCGAGACCTTTTAGAAAGTAGCCCAGCGTTCCGGGTCGCGAACGATACTGGCAATTCTCCAGGCGCGTAAAATAGCGGTTCATATTTTCTGCGCGCCAACTCTGGTCACCGGTGAGTTCCGCGATGTAGTCCCAATCGCAGTTTTGCGGGGTTACGGTGATCATTGCGTTGTGGGCCGTGCAACCGCCCAGCGTTCCGGCGCGGGGATACCAAATACCATCTACTTCCTGTTGACTGACCGGGTCCGTTTGGACGAGTTTTGAATCTTGCTTTTGCTTGCCCTCGTCGGCGTAGTGACGAACGAAATAGTCCCACTGGCACTCTTTGAATTCAGTGGACAACCCGTGAAAGATTGGTACCTCGTACAACAACCGTCCCAGGTCGCTGCCGGCGCAAGGATCGCCGCCTGCCTCGAGCAGCAACACTTTGAAACCCGCTTTCGCAAGATTCGCTGCCAGGGGTCCGCCACCGGCGCCCGAGCCGACGACAATGTAGTCAAAACTACCGTCAGTCATGTTTGCCTCGTGAGCTAAGCCGTTAAAACGTTTTCAGGAATTCGATCAAGTCCTTCTTTTGATCGTCCGTGAGTGCCGTCTCTTCTGTTAGATAACTCGTACCAAAATAGTGCCCGCGATTAACCTGGTAGTCAGGACACTTACTCAGGCTCATCAGCCGGCTGGCGAGTGGCGTGAAGACTTCCTGGGCCCGCTTGTTGAATGCCTCGTCGTTGGGATCACTTGGCGGTGGTCCAAGTTCTCGTAACTTGCCTTTGATTTCCAGCACGAGTTTCAGCAATTGGCGATCGTGCTTGACGCGATCCCACCAGCCCATTTCTTCCGGCCGGACCATCAGGTTTGCCAGCAGTCCAACCGGCGTGCCTTTGGGAATAGGACCAAGCTCAAAGCCGCTTTCTCCAAAGAGCCTCGGGAACAGCCATTCACCCCAACCCTGCAGACTGTCTGGCACATAGCCGGCGGGGATGCGGATATAGGATATCTGGGTCGTGCGGTCGATGAGAAAACGATTGGTGAGGACCGAGTCGTGTTCCCGTTTGTCCGGCCAAAGCATTTGTTGAATCGAATCCTGAAACGAGTCGAGGCGGTCCTTAACCGAAGGATTCCAATTGAACTTGCCGACGGAGTTGTTCAGTAAAAATGGCGCGGTGGACCAGAGACTGATCAAAGAAGCCGGACGGGTGAAACCGCGACCACCGCCCGGCATCACGTAAGGTTTGGGTTCCCCGGTGATCGGATCGTAGACGGTGATCGAACCGACCGACGGTAATTCTTTATAAGTCTCTGAGGAAAAATTGTCCCAAATGTTGTCTCTGATGGCATTTGTGGCCAACGGACTGCAGGCGTTGGTTTGTAACAGGGTGACCGGTACGCGAAACTCTGCCGACAGGTAGTTGTTGTCGAGGAAGTCCGGGGCGCTAACAATGGCCCGCATCTTGGTTTTGAATTCCGGCGTCTTGGTCCAATCCCAATACTCTTTCCAGCAGTCCATGTATTTGGGACCCGCACAGCCGTGGGAGTTGAATATCTGTTTTGGCTGATCCGGGGTCGGCAACTTACTCGAGTGACAGCGCGCACAGGTTTCCGCAAACACAACTTTGCCGCGATCGAGGGTTGCCTGGTCCTTGGTGAGATAGCTTTGCCCATCGGGTGCGTCGGCCAGCCGGTGCGGCCCGGTGGTCCTGAGAAAGAACAGCGCCATGTTGGCGGTTTGCTGTTCGGTCGCCTCCCAGAAAGCGGAATTCTTTCGTGCTGTGGCAATCTCAATGGGGCTGACTTTCTTACCGCCGACAAGCGCATTGAAATGCAGTAGCCATTCCTCGCTGAACAGACCGATATTCAGGTAGACACGATTTAGCGCCCCGAGCGCGCCGACAGAATCTGCGCCGTCCTTTAGCACGCGTGGTGAGTAGACCGTTGACGGCGCACTAAAGAACTGGCTGAGCGGGGAAGTAGGCGGCACAAAGTCGTTCAGTTGCTTGTTGTTCAAGCTGCCGCCGGCGAGGGTTTCCTGGCCGAAGCGTTTAGCTTGTTCGAGCCGTGGTCCAAGATCGTATATTGCGTTCATCGTCCGCGGGTTATTGATGTTGTCAGTTGACACCAAGGAAGTGTCCAACGACCCCGGACGTGAGGTGTGGAACATCTGCCAGACATAAGCTGAGGGATCGGCGGCCCAGTCAAAGATGCGTTCGATCCAGAAGTATTGCGCGCCCACGTTGGCTGACAGGTTTTCCCACTTCGGGTGTTCGGGATCGGCCGGTGGCTTGATTGGATTTGGACCAATGTGGCAGAAAGCGCAAGACATGCCCACCCGGTAAGGACGAACCAATTCTTTGCGGTTGTAATAGGAAGGGTCTGTATAGTATCGCTCTGGATCCCATTCTCGCGCGGCCTTGTCGTCGAAAGCCGGATTAGGAAACAATCGCAGACCAACGACGCCGGAAGCGTAACCATAGAAAGAGCCGACCGGCATCTTCTTCGGTAGAGATTTGCCCGCCGGTAAGTCTTTGCCGCGACCGCCAACCACGACACCCGGATATTTAGCTTCGTTCTCGAATGGATCGGGCGGACAGTTTGCGGAACGCTTGTCTAGCCAGAGTCCAAATCGTTCCGGATCGGGACCGGTAGCTTTTTCGAAACAGGGCTCATTGACCAGGCCGTAGTAGTACCAACGGTTGTCGCGGCCTGCTTTGAGAATTCCCTCGCGCGAAGAAAGAGTCTTCAGCAGGTCCAAAGCGCCAAAACTGTCGATGGTCAGTCTGTCCCAAAGCGTATCGTTGCCGCCAGTCCATACATTCCAGGTGTTACGACCTTTGATCTCTTCGGGTGTTAAGGCGACCACCCCGTTTTTATCCTGGTCCATATCATGGAAGTAGTCTTCATCAGCTGCCACAAAGGAGCTTGCCGGCCGGTTCGCTTGCCGGGCCTCGTCTAACACACTGCCGGGTCTTGGTCCACGGGGCCACCAGGCGATCAGCAGCAGTACAGCTATCAAGACCAGGACGATCAGGACGATCAGTTTAAGTTTGCCGTTTTTCATGAGAGCTCCTTCAGGTTTCTGGTAACCGAGATGAAGTTTCAGCGATGAACATGAAAACTCTGATGGTGCGGATTGATCTCTGTAGCCCGGTGCAGGTAGTTCTTTGCCTGGAGGTCGTTGCCGGCCGCGCGATGGATCATGCCCGCCTGGAAAAATGTGTGAGCTTCGCTGACGCCCGATGAGAGTGCCTCGTCTACCCGGGTCGCTGCTTCCCCAAATTCGCCGGCCCGGTAGAGGGCCCAGGCCAATGCACTCTGGGTCGCAAAATTGTCGCGCAGGGCGATGTCCTTGCGGGCCCATTTCACTGCTTCGGGGCCATCTTCCACTACATCGGCAAAGAAATCAGTGAGGTGATGGTAGTAGTGAACCTGACCCTGGTTGGCTGAGTCGAGATAAGCGGTCAACGCTCGTTCCTGCCAGTACTTCGCCTTCTCGGGTTGGTCCAATAACAGGTAAAGTTCGCAAAGCGCTTGTTGAAACTCGGGCCGCGGCACCGTGGCGACCACCTCTTCATAAAGTGCCGCTGCCTCGCTCAGATTACCTTGCGCACCAAGTAGTTCCGCCATGTGCTCCGCTACCAGCCAGTAGCCGGAGTAAGCCCGGTCAGCTTGTTGATAGTGGGCCATGGCTGCGGCAAATTTTCCTTGTCTGAGATCCATTACGCCTCTTTGCAGTTCGACCCAGGCGTAGTGACGCATCTCCTTGGCCGTTAACTCATCCTCGGCTTCGAGATAGAGTTGTTCAGCGGCGTCCGTGTCACCAAGTTTCCATTTCAGGTGGGCCATGCGCGCCAGGTTGTCCCAGCTCAACTCCTCCCTGATTAGACCCTCAAGCCCGCGTTTCGCTTCCTCGTAGCTACCTTCCTGAAAAGCCAGATCAGCAAGTAGAGCACGACCTTGTGGGCTCTGGGACAGATCTCGCCCCGTCTCCAGGGCCTGGTGTACGTCTCCCAACCGGTGAAACTTGAAACCAAGATTGGCTTTTAGCAGGTAAAGATCTCCTGCTGGACCAAGCTGACTGATTACCTCGTCAAGTACTGACTCGACCAGCGCGAAATCGCTCAACCCACCAGTTAAGGAAGCACTCTGGTAGAGCAGGTACACGTATGACGTTGCCTGCTCGCTATTGAGCGGCGACGTCAAGGCGGTTTTTGACAGGCGCGCAATGGCTGCGTCAATTCTTTCGAGTTCAGCTGCGAAGTCAGTCTGCTTGTTGTCAGTCACGATTTAGCTTCGTTACCAGGGTTCCGCGAGATAAGGAAAATCGGTGAGAAACTCCTTGTCGTTCTTGCGCGGGTTAGGTGGTGTTTTTGGTTCGATGGGAGCGCTGTCCCACAACGATTGATCGTTGAGTAGTTCAACGTGATAGGGCTTGCCATTGAAGGTCGCGCTCATGTCCAGGAATAGCGAAAGGAAGCGCGTCGCTACCTGGTCTTCCAGGCGGCGTCCGAATGGCCAGGTACCGGTGGTGTCCATGTCGATGGCGCAAACGTTAGGCACAAAGATTTCCATCGAACGTCGTAAGGGGATGTCCAGGCCCTTCGGATTCCAACTATCGTCAGGCATGTTCAAGCGTTGAAAGAGGGTCTTCTTCACTTTGGGAAAGGCTTCGGCGATCAGTGAATAAGTCTTGTGCACTGAGACTGGTGAGTTGTGATGATCGAACGAGGTAGCCAGTCCCAGCGCGCTAATAGATGGCCCAAAGCCCCACCCCAGGTGGGCCAATCGCTTGATGAAGTGCGGCGCGAGCCAAAAGTTGTTCGCGCCGAGTTGACGATTGTCTTCTCGTTCGCTCAGAGCGGCATCGGCGAACGGTTGGCCATCGGTATCGACCAGCTTATAACGCTTGAGTTCTTCGTCGAGTTTGAAAGCGTCGAGGAGCACCAGCGGGTGTTCAATCCAGAACGGGTGATCAGGGATTGTCTCCACTTTGTTCGCAGCCTTTAAGACCCAACTTTCGCCCCAGGTGTTGACTATTCGCTTGTCATTGGGCTCGGTAGTGATGAACTCGAGGGGCATCTCCAGGATGATCGCGTTGACATTTCTCCCGGCCTGGCAATCTTCTCCGGTATAGACAAAACGATAATTTCCGTTTGCGTCTTTTCTGAACTTGTCGCCATTCCACGTCAATGGACCAGCAGGCAGGTTGCGCTTGTGACCATCGTGGTAGCCCCAGCGAGGATCGTTTGGGTCGAAGTTGAAAAGATCGTTGCCTTCCAACTCTAAAAGCGTTTTCGGAATCTTGAGCTCTCGAGCCTCAGTCATGGTGTGCGGTACGTGGTAGAACTGCGGCGCGTAATTTATCGAGCGGAAGAACCCGGTCAGATCATTAAAGAAAGCATCGTCGCGGCCGCCGATATACGCCTTGATCGCGAAACCATCGGGTGTATCGATGGTCCTGACCTGGTTGAGGGGCAGGGAGGCGGAAAAACTTGCGCCGGGAAAATTGATGAACTTGACCAGCGCGTTATTTGACTTGTCGACGGTGACTCTGATTTCTGAACTGTTCAGTGGTCCCAGGTACTTATCTTTGATGGCGTCGAAGTAGCGCAGCAGGCCTTTGAGACTGAAGTCGTCCTTCTCGGGAGCGACGACGCGTGGCTCAGCACTAATCTGAATCCGGTAGAGCATGTCGGTATCGAGCACGCCTGCTTCCGGCACCGACGCGAAGGTCAACGCCAGCACTACTTTTTCGCCGCCATCGGTGTTGCTGCTGGGGAAGCCGAAGAAGTCGTACAGGTCGGCGGCGCTGACGTCTATGTCGGAGAAGATGGAATTGACTGCATTTGGATCATTATGGTCAGCCACGAGATAAGCCTCCGTTATCGGAATAAGCTGGCGCTGGTGAATGACAGTACTGGCCTGCTGCAGAGATTTTCAGCATTCGGCTGTCAACGAATCTGTTTGTGGGCCATTACAGGTGAAGCATCACCAACCAACCCGGGCGAAAGTTCAGACAGTCAGGTTGACAAGATTCAGGCTCAGCGGCTGATTGTTGCGAGTGTGTAAGGTCGCGCGGTTGCGCGTCTTTAAAAATCAGCCAGGCTTGTGATTCGGACGAAAAGTATGCTGGTTTGCCAAAAAAGTCAACGATTTTACTCGACCAGTCTGGCCCATAAAATGTTGGCGCGAACTAGTTTGCAGTCCTTTGAAGAGATTGAGTCCCCTGGTCTTAGAAATTCCACCAACGGGAGTTGGTGGATGCTTCAAGTCCTTTCTACAGAACGAGCCTAAGATATTTCTGCGCCGACCGCGATAGGACTAGCTCCTAATGCTTAAAATTCGCAGTCGGCGCAGTAGTCATTTATCTAGTTGTGTTGTAGAAAGGACTTGAACGATCCACCAACTGCCGTTGGTGGTATTGCCGAGGCGAGTTGGCGCTGTTTTGTAGAAAGGATCTGAACAATCCACCAACTCCCGTTGGTGGTATTTCCTGAGAGTTGGTTAGGCCCGTTCTGTAGAAAGGATCTGAACGAACCACCAACTCCCGTTGGTGGAATTTCTAAGACCAGGGGACTCAATCTCTTCAAAGGACTGCAAACTAGTTCGCGCC
>DATFRK010000999.1:0-14005 GCA_035263325.1 Pyrinomonadaceae bacterium
AAAGTTGCGCGGCACGTTGCCGAAGGTTCCCGGTTGCGGAGTGGTAAACGCCGCCGGGTTGAGAATTAATCTATCCGCGTTCAAGTAGGGATTCACTCCTGGTACCAGATCCGGACGACGAACATTTCGCGAGGCGCCGCCAGCCGGTGTATTGACTACACCTACGAATCCTGGCGGCAGTGGAGCGGCAGCACTAATCGTGCCTGGCAGCTGCGTGGTGAAGCCGTTGGCAAAAGTGGTAGTGCCACCCGTCGCGTTTGTTGGCACTACACAACCAGCAGCGTTGCGGCATTGCATCACCACGTCAGGCCGAACGATACCGATTTCCAAGGGCACGCCAGAGCGGGCATTCACGATAGTGCCGATCTCCCAGTCACCCAGGATCGCATTACCAACTCCGCCGAAGTCATACTTCTTCCCTTTACCGAAAGGTAGATCGTAAATCGCGCTCAGGTTGAACGTGTGACGAATGTCGAAGTTGTTGTAGCCCAGGTCGTAGTCAAACTCATCTTGTGCCCGGGCATTGTTACCGGCAGTGCGTGCTTCGTTTGAACCTGCGGTATTGCCAAAGGAACGTGAGAAAGCGTACTGGGCGTTGAGGGTAATGCCAGTATTGAAACGTCGAGCGAGCGACATCTGCAATGCTCGATAGCTGTCGTGACCGCCGCTGGTCTTGTCGTCAACCTCGGCGAACGGATTGAGGGGATTACCGGTGCCATTGATGATGGAAAATTCTCTCACCGTACGCACCCCGGTAACCCGTCCCGCTGCATCTGCCACGTTTACAACCCCAAACCCCGCCGGCAACGCGGTCGCCGTTGGTCCAATAGTGGTCTCACCCGGCAGGATTCGGTTGGCAATGCTGCGCAGGAACAGGTTCCGTCCTTGCGACCCAACAAAGCCTGCTGTCAGCACCATCTTGTAAAACAACTCCTGCTGCACCGAGACGCTGTATTGATAGACCCTCTCGGGAACTGTGTATTCAGGGGCGTACGCACGCGGCTGGTATGCTCTGTTAGTCGGGTTGTTGATGAAGTTCGCGGCAACCGCGGCTGGGTCAGCCGGGTAAGTGCCCCCGTTGACCGTTGAACTGATGCGGTTTGATTCTATTGGCTGAATCTGATCCTCGGTCTGACCTGGTCCATAAAAAATGCCGAAGCCGCCGCGCAAAAGCGTCTTGCCACCGCCGAAGAAGCCGGTGCCCTCAGGATGTGGCGACCATGTCAACGAGACTCGTGGTCCAAAATTCGTCTTCGACACCTTATAAGGATCCCCACTAGGATCGCGGAGAGTGCCATTAGTTATGTCGAAGAAGATTTGTCGATTGTCCGCTTCCCGGAGTGGGGTGTAGTACTCGTAGCGCAAGCCATAATTTAAGGTCAAATTCGGCCGCACCTTCCATTCGTCCTGCGCAAACACAATGTAGTACTGCTGTTGAGCAAGCGCCTTTCCGGTAGATCCGTTAAAGAACGGCGACGGTGCCGACAAGTCTCCCAAAAATTGCGTCGACTGCAGCGTGTTTGTCAGAAAGTTATTGATGTTCGCGAAAGTATAAGTAACACCTCCTAAACGATCCGTGTACAAGCGAACCCACCGCAACTCGCCGCCAATCTTGATGGCGTGATTGCCTCGTGTCCAATTGACGTTATCAACCAATGAAAGTGAATAGGGAGTGTAGGGTTGGCCGCGACCATTTTGTGCGCTGTTGGCTCGAATCAAACCACCAGGAACAGCAACGCCGGCGTTCGCCCCCTGACCTGGCAATGAGAAACCGGCAACACTGCCACCGATATTGAAAGAAAGATTCGAAAGGTCGATACCATTTACGGTGGGCGCAAATCCGTTGATGCGCGAGTAGGCACCGTTATAGCCAAACTTGATTTCATTCAACAGAGTCGGAGTGAGCAGCGACTGCACGGCCACTACGCCGTTCTGCGGAACCTGGTCGATTAGAATCTTACGCCCGGTGACTCCATCTGGTTGAGTGTTTGATGCTTGATCGCGGAAGAACCTGAAGTAGGCCGAATTCTTTTGGTTGAAGCGGTAATCAAGTCGCAGCGCCGCCGAATTCTCGTTGACTATGTTGACGGCCTGCAATTGCACGGTATCGAAGAGATCTGGCCCAGTGCGTAAGGTGACCGCGCCTGGCGATCGGAAGGCTGGAATTAGCGCCACGGTTGCGGGACTGCATGCGGTAGTAGTACCGAGTACATTACCGCCTGGACAAATCCGCGAAGCGACTCCTGGCACAGTTTCGATGGCGTTGATGCCGCCGCGAAGACGATAACCTTCGTATGAGAAAAAGAAGAACGCTTTGTCCTTCTTAATAGGACCACCGATTGAGCCGCCAAATTGATTTAGTCGCAGTTTGCTTTTTTGCCCAATGGTGTTGTCAAAGAAGTTCGCCGCGTCGAGTGCGTCGTTACGGAGATACTCGAACATGGACCCGTGGTAAGCGTTGCCACCTGACTTTGTCACCACGCTGATCTGTCCGCCGGTGCCTGTACCCAACTCGGCCGGAAAACCATTCGAATCAACCCTGAATTCCTGCACGTTTTCCAGTGACGACTGGAGCCGGAAGGGTGTCGGTATCTCACCGTTGAGGTTGCCTGGTGACGCATCGATGATCGCGGTCCCTTCGATACCGTCGTAACGAATGGTGTTCTGCTCAACGGCCCGCCCGCTGAAACGAATATCGCCAAACGTGCCCGAGCCGCTATTGACGGAACCGGGGGCCTGTAGATAGAGCTGAGAAAGTTGTCGACCGTTTAGCGGTAGCGCTTCCACTTCGCGTGGGTTCACATTGACGCTCATGGCGGCTGAACTGGTGTCGACTGCAGCGTCTCCCGAGGCAACGATATCTACCTTCGCCTCCACACCCGTTGCTTGTAATGCCAGCGGCAGGTTCAGTTCCTGGCCCACCAGCAACTGCACGCCAGCAGCCCTGATGGTGAGATTCTGAGCGCTGACAGTTACCGTATAGGTTGACGGTTTAAGTCCAGGTACGACGAAGTAACCGGCTTCGTTTGTAGTAGCCGTACGTTCCTCACCGGTGCGATCGTTTTTTACCAGCACCGAGGCTCCTGGAACTATTGCCCCGTTAGCGTCAGTGACAGTACCGACTATGCGTCCCTGGTCAGTTTGCGCTTGTACTGCGAGGGGAAGGAAACCAAAGGCTATAAACAAGAGAACTGCAAGCCAAAAACCGCTAGAATGCGGGCGTACTTTAAAAGACATAAGAATTTCTCCTGTGTTTGCGAATTATGTGTGGGATCTCAAGCTGTCCAAGTCGCTCACAAGTCGCTGTCCAGGGCTTAAGCAGGGGCCTGTTAGAAACCAAAGTGGCTTGACGCTTTTTTCTGTTGTTTCAAGGCGTGACGATACTTAGGCCCGGTTAAAGACCTGTGAATAGCGCCTTAAATGTTTGTTAAAGACAGTTGAGGGAAACTTGGAGGGTTAGAGGTGGGCCGAGGCTATATTTAACATCGAATTAACATCGACGTAACAGAAGACATTTAACATCGCCAAACTTCAAAAATCGCCCTCGGCAAAACTTTCTTGGTAGCGATTCCTTAGTTGAATCATGATATCTAATGAACTAAGCAGTGAGATAGCTGCTGCCGTTTTAGCCGCTCAAAAATCTCCACAGGAATTGAAACAGTTAAAAGACGTAATTCTGCAGGTCCATATTGTGCTGCAGAAGATGTCAGAGGAAGCTCGCGACAGACATCTCCAGGCGAAACTGATGGCCAGCCGACTGACGAGTGGTCAGTAGCTTAGTTAAGCTGAGTTGATCGTAGGGTCTACTTCGAGGTACTGCGCGAGACAAGCGCTGTTTGACGGCTTCCATCAAAGCCGCCTACCAGGGTGGAATCCCAAGTCAAACGATACTGCCTGGATTTTTGCGTGAGGCGATCTCGGTGTTCAAAAGACAGACTTACGAATCGTGACGGAAAATTAGGATCAGAGCGGAAGGAAGCAGTGACGAAAAAGTAATTAGTTCTAACTGGCAGATCCAGCTCCCGCCTCATCTTGTTGATGTGAGTCTCACACTCACCGGCGACACCCAGAACATCTGTATCGTCAGAGTCATTCACCACGTGGTCCAACTCGTGTAAGAAGCCCCAGCCGACATCGAAAGCGGCGCGGGCTTTTTCATCACCCGTAATCTTGTCGAAGTCCGTGAAGTCGAGCAACACCACATAGACCGCCAAGTTATCGCTTGCACTTTTTAGCCACTTGCCAGGGACAACTTTGCAGAAAGCGATGTCTGACCGAGAACTCGCGTCCTCGATCACGATCACTTTTTCGCCAAAGGTGGCGGCAGTCAAAAGCTCTCGAGCGCTGGTTGAACCTCTTAAGACTTCACGACTACCTACCTGTAACGCTCCACTTCTTTCGAAGCTCAAATCAACCAATCCCGTGATTCGTTTCAGGCTACGAAGCAGTTCGTTGCGGCGAGGCGAGGAGACATTTTCCCGAACCAAAATGTGACTAGTTGAATCGGAGGTGGCCTGCGCTGACGAACAAAGCGAAAGACAACAGAGCAACAGCGTGGGCAGTGCCGGAAGAAAACGATTTCTGGAATTGCCACTTCGCATTGTTCGCGACTTTCCTCCGGAGACGTGAGCGGCGTCGTAAAGGACAAAGGACGTTCAGTAACAAACTCTTGATGGCGTCATGGGGGACGCCCTGAGCCGATGTTACCAAAATGTTAACTGGAGGGACACTGGAAAGTTTTATTTTCCGCTCAATCTGAAATTAATCTGATGGTGACCTGAAATCTCGGCGGGTTAACTGACATTTAACTTGCGGGCTACCCCAACTTAATCCTCACAAACTAGCTTGGCCCATGAATGAATGGAACGAACAAGGAGGTTTTGAAGATGAATCTTCAAACACACGAGAACCAGAAGGACTTCCGCATCACGTGTAGTTGGTGTGGCGCAAAGATCAGGGACGACAAGCGTGAGGACGCTAATGGAGTATGCTTGAAATGCTTCTACCGGATCCTGAGCGACCGTCTCAATTCGCAAAAGCGAACCATCGGTGGTGAGGCAGTGAGCGAACGCTAAGATTTCGTCACTTATGCTTTAGACCTTTCGGGGTCACTATCCATTCCAGGTGCGCTTCATTCCGGCCCAGGCTTTTCCAATCATCTGACTCAAATTTAAGCTTTGCCAGTGCCGCCGTTGGCATGCTTTTTACCTCGCCGGTTAGGAAGTGCAGGAGCTCCTCGAATCCTGGGTTGTGCCCAACCATTAGAACAACGCTTTTCTTAGGTTCAATGTCGGCCAGGATCAACAGGAGCGTATCCAGACTTGCTTCATAAATGCGCACGTCAAATCGAAGCTCGACCTCGAGTCGACTCACTCGGAGAACGATTTCCGTCGTTTGCCGTGCTCGCAAAGCTGGTGAACTCAGAATGATTTCTGGTTTCAAGCTTTCTTGAGCAACAAACTGACCGATTGTGTCGGCCGCTTTGTTACCGCGCTCATTGAGCGGTCGCTCGAAATCGCCCAATGATTCATCCTCCCAACTTGATTTGGCGTGTCTTAAGAGGTACAAACTTCTCATTGCCCTGTTCCTAGATAATGTTCATGACGCTGTAACACGAGAATCCTAGGCTCATGCGCCTATGATCACATACGGTAATCACCGGTACCCGGGTAAACTCTTCGTTGTCGAAGGCACAGACGGAAGTGGCAAGTCGACGCAACTTGCCCTGCTCTATCAATGGTTGAAAGCTGAAGGTTATCCCGTTTTCTTCTCCGAATGGAACTCCTCTCCGCTGGTTAAGGATACGACAAAGAGGGCCAAGAAGCGTCACCTGTTTACGCCTGCCACTTTTTCTTTGCTCCACGCCACTGATTTCGCCGATCGTACTGAACGAGACATCATTCCACCACTAAAGGCCGGGGCAATTGTCTTGGCCGACCGTTATATTTATACGGCCTTTGCTCGCGATGTTGCGCGCGGCTGCAAACGTGAATGGGTCCGTGACGTGTATTCATTCGCAGTAAAACCAACCGTAGCTTTCTTCTTTCGCGCCCCCCTTGCCGTAGCCGTCGATCGTATCGTATCAGGCCGGCCTCATCTCAAGTACTATGAGGCAGGCATGGATCTTGGCTGGTCCGACGATGCGGAGGAGAGTTTCACGATCTTCCAGGGAAAGATTTTGGAAGAATACGATCGCATGGTGCAGGAATTTGGTTTGACTGTCATCGACGCAAGCCGCTCCATTGAACGACAACAACGTGAGATGCGCATGTTGATAGGTCAACATCTTAAGATAAGGCGGTCCCGGACAAATCACTAGCAAACTGTCATACGGAACTCCGCTTCCAGGCGTTGAGCACGAAGACTACAGCGGTAAGCTGGTCGTCATCGAAGGAACCGACGGCGTCGGACGCTCAACCCATATCGGTCTGCTGCGTACCTGGTTGGAATCGCGCGGTCACGCTGTGTTGGACACAGGTATGACCCGTTCTGTACTAGCAGGTCGCGGCATCAAAGAAGCAAAAACCGGTCACACACTCGGGCGTCTGACGATGCAACTCTTTTACGCCGCTGATTTCATTGACCGATTAGAAAACGAAATGCTCCCTGCTTTACGATCCGGTTTTGTTGTGCTTACGGACCGTTACATTTATTCTGCAATGGCCAGGGCTGAAGTTAGAGGCATCGATTCAAGTTGGGTACGATCGATCTACAGCATGGCGTTGGTACCGGATGCGGTGTTCTACCTCAGAATTCAATCTCCCCAGGAGCTAGTCCAACGCGTACTCAGCTCTGGACGTGGATTTGATTATTGGGAGTCAGGTATGGACCTGCACCTGGGAGACGATCTCTACGATAGTTTTGTCGCATATCAAACGAGAATGTTCAAGGTTTTCGATCGTATGAGCGATGAGTATGGATTTAAGGTGATGAATGCGTCTCGCTCGGTACGGAGCGTTGCCGCAGAACTGCGACGTGAAGTAACCAAACTAGTCGACGAACCAGTGACCGGCGAAGGCTCGATCTCATCGGTGGCCCGTTTCGAGTCGCCGCAGACTCCAACTATCCAACCTGGTGACCTCAAGAAGGAAGCGTGAAGCTCGCAGCCATCGACATCGGCTCGAACTCAATCAAGCTCGTTGTTGTCGACGCAGCGGCTAGCGATTCTTTCGCGGTACTGGCTCGCGAACGAGAAGTAGTTAGGTTGGGTCATGAAACCCTGTTGAAGGGACACCTTGGGCGCGACGCTATCCTGCGAGCAACAGACTGTATCAAACGCTTCCGGGCCATTGCCGAAGCACGCGGCGCCGAAACTATCGTAGCGATAGCCACTGCCTCGGTGCGCGAGGCAAACAATGCTCCCAATTTCATCAAGGCTGTTGAACAGAAAGCCGGAGTGCGGGTCGAGGTTTTGTCTGGAATTGAAGAGGCTCGCTTGATCGGCCTTGCCGCCGCTCACGGTTGCGAGTTCAAGGAAGCAACCAACCTGAACATTGACATTGGCGGCGGTTCGACGGAGATCTCAATCTTTCGCAACGGGGTGCCATTGACCTTGATCTCAATGAAGTTGGGAGCTGTCGGGTTAACTGAGAGATTCATTCGTTCGAATCCTCCCAAGGCCAAGGAACTCGCGGAACTGAAAGCGGAGATTGGCGGAGCCCTCGAGCGACCAGCACGCGAGATTCGGGGTGTCTCCTGGGGCGACGCCACCGGGACGTCTGGCACGATCCTGACAATTGGCGCCACCCTGCGGAAACAGAATATCAGCACCAGCGATCTCAAGAACCAGGGAGCCCAACCAACCGAAGCTTCCATCAACCTCAATCAGCTTTCCCAACTAAATACAATGGTTGCGGGTCTGTCGTCGGAGGCACGACAGGCACTGGGGATCAGCGCTCAGCGATCCGAGATTATTGTCGCCGGCGGTCAGATACTTGAAGGCGCAATGCGGGCGCTGGGCATCAAATCCCTGCGCACGTGCGACTGGGCTTTGCGAGAAGGTGTAATCATTGACCGTTTACGAGAACTGGAAGATCAATCGCGGCCGCCAGTCCCGGACTTTGCGGATCGAAAACTTCGCGGTGTGCATGCGGTCGGAAAACGTTTCGGCTACGAGGAGTCCCACTCGCATCAAGTGGCCAGGATCTCAGAAAAGATCTTTGACAGCCTGGCAAAGCGCGAAGGTCTCACCCGGCATCAACGATTGCTCTTATCCGCCGCCGCGCTTTTACACGACGTCGGTTATCACATAGCGCACGACTCACATCACAAGCATTCGTTCTACTTGATTGCCAATTCGGAACTGACCGGGTTTTCGGAATCGGAACGCGCAGTCATTGCCAATATCGCCCGCTACCACAAGGGCTCCCTGCCAAAAGATAGTCATCCTCCTTACGCCTTACTAAATCCCGTCGACAAGCAAACAGTTTCTCGCCTGGCTGGTATTTTGCGGATCGCGGACGCTTTGGATCGCAGACATGACAGTCGGGTAAGGGCCATCAACTGCCGTCGCGATAGGAATGTTTTAACAATTCAGTTGCTCAGTCCGTTGGAATGTGAGAACGAATTGTTGGAAGCATCCAGTCGAGCCGACTTACTCGAAGACGTGTTCCAATGTAGTGTTCGTTTCAGCTGGCAGCACGGCGCGGGTTCACTGCGGAACAGCGAAAGCAGTAAAGGGTCGGTAGTGGTGCGTCCGAAAGCGTCAAGTCCTTCTCACTAGTGAACCAGGTGTGACACCATAGTCAGGCGGTCGCACGTTACTAGCATCTCCACGACTTCTTCCAGACGATCAAATTCAATGGGCTTGGCCACGTGGGCACTGCAACCTGCGGCGAGGGCCAGGTTGCCGTTTGCGCCTGGATGTGGTGCGGACATCGCGATGATCGGAACGTTGCACAGCTCACTCTGTTTCTTGATCCGCCGAATTGCTGAGAAGCCATTAACAATTGGCAACGTCAACTCAATCAGGATCAGATCAGGCCGGTAGCAAACGGCCGAATCGAACGCCTGTCGGCCATCAAGCGCTTCGACGACCGCGAACCCTAGCAGCTCTAGTAATGACCTGATAAGACCCCTGGTCTCCTCATCGCTTTCAGCAACGACGGCGACGGGTAACCGATTGCTGTGTTCCATGATGGTGACTGAGAGTAAGGGGTATTTATTAAGGGTCTATTAACGACTCTTGAACTTCTTGCTAACCAAAAAAGAAGGGTTATGATCGCGCTCTCAGCGTTCATAACCCTCAACCCGCTATGGGCAACTCCTTCTTTGAATCAAGGGAAGACTAGAGGTGCGGTGCTAAGGGCAGGTTACGAGGTCTTTAATTGCTCGTTAAGTTTGCGCCTCAAGCGCGATGAGCCGTTTGGCCCGCAATGAGGTCGAGAGCGTGGGACAGGACGGGTTTAATAACCGCAAAACTTTCGCGGACAGCTTTTGGCGAACCAGGAAGGTTGATGATCAGGGTGGCGGAATAGACACCGCAAACCCCGCGCGAGATCATACCCATTGGGGTGTGTCGTAAGGATTCGGCCCGCATCGCTTCAGCCAGACCAGGAGCTTCGCGATCGATAACCTGCCGGGTGGCCTCAGGAGTATTGTCACGCGGCGACAATCCGGTACCGCCAGTGGTGACGATCAAATTGACGTCTTCTCGTTCCGCGAAGCCACGCAACGTATTGGCCAACGGATCCAAGTCGTCGTTGAGGATTTTCGTTGCCACAATTTCAGCGCCAGTGTCTTTCAATAACTGCGCGAGTGCCTCACCGGAGTCGTCCTTCCGCTCCCCTTTCGAGCAAGCGTCGCTGACGGTGATTACCACTGCACGCATTTGCACTCTCATAGCTGGTCAGTCGGTGCCGGCAATTTACCTGTTGGCCCTGATATGCTCCTTCAACCAACAGCGATCCATCACTACTAAAAGTCCAGCGTCGAGCGCCCGTTGGGCGGCTGCCTGATCAATCACACCCTCTTGTAACCAGACCGCTTTTGCGCCCATGGCTATTGCGCCATCCACTGCGTTGCCCGCTTGATCGGAGCGTCGAAATATATCCACCAGGTCGATGCGCTCCGGCACCGCTGCAAGGTCCGGATAGGACTGCTCACCAAAAACCTCGACCTCGTTTGGGTTCACCGGAACGACTTTATAGCCACTGCGACGCATGTAAGCAGCAACGCTATTTGAGGGTCGTGAAGGATCGGACGACAGGCCCACCACCGCTATGGTGCGGCACTCATCCAGTATGCGTTGAATTGTTTCCCTACCGTTGAGCGTCAAGTGAGTCTACCCTGGGGAAACAGTGGCCATTGAGCCACGCGCTGCGTGGAGTTCTTGCAGTGAATTGACGGCAGGCGTCTTGGTTTCACTAAAAGAAGCGATCGACTCAACCAGGGCCCGCGCCCCGGTAATGGTAGTCACGCACGGCACGTTATATTGCAACGCCGCTCTTCTGATCGCCTGTTCGTCAAAGTGCGAGACGCGACCGAGGGGAGTATTGATAACCAAAGAGATCGCGCCACTCTTGATGTGATCGACAACGTTCGGTCTACCTTCATTGACCTTGTCGACAAGTTCAACATCCAATCCTACTTCGCGCAGCCTGGCGCCAGTGCCTCGGGTCGCGATGATGTTGAAACCCAGGCGCGCGAGTTTGCGCGCCAGTAGTACAGCCGTTCCCTTGTCCGCATCATTGACGCTGAGGAAAGCCTTGCCGGTCGACGGCAAACTCAAGCCCGCGCCCATCATTGCCTTGCCGTAGGCCTCGCCGAATGTTTCTCCGATGCCCATCACCTCGCCGGTGGAATGCATCTCCGGGCTCAATATCGGATCTACTCCCGGGAACTTGGCAAACGGGAACACAGGTGACTTGATAAAGAACCGCTCAACCGTCAACTCGTCGGGCAAACCGAAGTCTTTCAGTTTCTTTCCGGCCATCACCAGGGCGGCCACTCGCGCAATTGGGACGCCAGTGGCTTTTGAAACAAACGGGACCGTGCGAGAAGCGCGAGGATTGACCTCCAACACATAAACGCGATGGTCCTTGATCGCAAACTGAATGTTCATCAGACCGCAGACCGAAAGTGCCTGCGCAAGTTTGCGCGTGTAGTGACGCATCGTTTCGAGATGCCCAGGATCGATGCGCACCGGTGGCAGAACACAAGATGAATCACCGGAATGGATTCCTGCTTCTTCAATGTGCTCCTGGATACCGGCAATCACGCAGGCAGTGTCGTCAGCTAACGCATCAACATCAAATTCCGCGGCCTGTTCGAGGAACTTGTCGATCAAGACAGGTCGATCTGGAGTAAAGCCGACCGCCGTGCGCACGTATCGTTCCAGGGCTTCTTCGTCATAAACAATCGCCATCGCCCGACCACCCAGCACATAACTGGGACGAACAAGTACCGGGTAGCCGATGCGCGCGGCAACTTCTCGTGCTTCCGCAGCAGAGGCCGCCATTCCATTTTCCGGTTGGGGTATCCCCAAGTCTTTGAGCAGCGCCCCGAATCTTTTCCGATCTTCAGCGAGATCGATAGAGTCGGGTGATGTGCCAATTACCCTGACCCCTGCTTTTTGCAGCCGCATCGCCAAATTAAGCGGGGTCTGACCACCAAATTGAACAATCACTCCCTCGGGTTGTTCCACGTCGACAATGTTCATCACATCTTCAAAAGTGAGGGGCTCGAAATACAAACGGTCAGACGTGTCATAGTCAGTCGAGACCGTTTCCGGGTTGCAATTAACCATGATGGTCTCGAAGCCCGCTTCGTGTAGGGCAAACGAGGCGTGACAGCAACAATAATCAAACTCAATGCCCTGTCCGATGCGATTCGGGCCGGAACCCAGGATCATTATCTTGCGCTGGTTCGTGGGGTTCGACTCGTCTTCTGACTCATAGGTCGAATAAAGGTACGGAGTGTAAGACTCGAACTCCGCGCCACAGGTGTCCACTCGCTTGTAAACCGGAACGACTCCCAGTTGTTTGCGAAAAGCACGCACTTCATCTTCCGAACGATCGGTGAGGTAGGCGAGCCGGCGATCAGAAAGGGCGACTGCTTTAAATTCCCACAATAGGTCTGGCGGAATCTCTTCCAACTTCAAGCCTTCGACCTGGCGCTGAATTTCCATTACTTGTTGCAATTGGTCCAGGAACCAGGGATCGACGCGGGAGAGTCGATAGATCTCTTCGATGGGCCAATCGTGTTGCAGCGCGTAAGTGATGTAGGAAAAGCGGTGCGAATTTGGGCGCGCTAACTTTCGCTGCAACTCGTCGTCGGAAATGTCCTCCAGACGCAGTGGCTTTACCGCTTCGAGGGAACGCAGTCCTTTAAAGAGGGCCTCTTTGAAGGTCCGGCCAATGGCCATCACCTCGCCCACCGACTTCATCTGCGTGCCCAGCACATCCTCAGCTTCGCGAAATTTTTCAAAGTCCCACTTGGGAATTTTCGCCACCACGTAATCAATGGTTGGCTCAAAGGATGCGGGAGTCTTTTTGGTAATGTCGTTAGGTATCTCGTCCAGTGTGTAACCAACTGCGAGTTTCGCGGCGATTTTAGCTATGGGAAATCCTGTCGCTTTGGAGGCCAGGGCTGACGAGCGGGAGACGCGTGGGTTCATTTCAATGATCCGAATTTCACCGCTAGCCGGATTCACGCCGAACTGGATGTTCGATCCTCCGGTCTCCACGCCCACTTTCCGAATCACGCGAATAGCCATGTCGCGCATTAGCTGGTATTCACGGTCAGTAAGTGTTTGCGCGGGCGCGACGGTGATTGAATCTCCAGTGTGAACACCCATGGGATCGAAGTTTTCAATGGAGCAGATAATCACGACGTTATCTGCGAGGTCACGCATCACTTCCAATTCAAACTCTTTCCAGCCCAGGATCGATTCCTCAATCAGTACTTCATGAATAGGCGAAGCGGCGAGTCCCCCGCGAATGATCTCTTCGAACTCTTCCGGATTGTAGGCGATGCCGCCACCGGTGCCTCCGAGGGTGAAAGAAGGTCGAATGATTGCCGGATAACCGGTGCGGGTCACAATCTCTTTCGCTTCGTCCCATGATTTCGCAAAACCGCCACGGGGCATCTCAAGGCCGGCTTCATCCATCGCTCTTTTGAAGAGCAAACGGTCTTCGGCCACTCTAATCGCCTCTCGCTTCGCGCCGATCATCTCGACGTCAAATTCCTGGAGCACACCGGCGTCGGAAAGCGCAATAGCCAGGTTCAGCGCAGTTTGTCCGCCAACGGTCGGCAAAAGCGCATCTGGTCTCTCCTTGCGAATAATTTCAGTTACCGACTCGACTGTTAGGGGTTCGATGTAAGTGTGGTCAGACGTTTCCGGGTCAGTCATGATCGTGGCTGGATTCGAATTGACCAGCACGATCTCGAAGCCCTCTTGTCGTAGAGCTTTGCAAGCCTGGGTACCCGAATAGTCAAATTCGCAAGCCTGACCAATGACTATCGGACCGGAACCAATTATTAGAATTTTGTGGATGTCAGTGCGTTTTGGCATCTCTCGCTGAGGAGCAAAAATCCGTTGCAATCAAGTTTTGTGATGAGCTTGAGCATTATACATAAGGCGGCGACACAGTTCGATTGAGGCCGAGCCAATCCACAGATTACGCAGATTACACCGAATATGATCTAACCATTGACTGTACCCGAAGGGAGTTAAGAGGCGCTAATTGTTTATGAATTCTGTGTAATCTGTGTAATCTGTGGATCATCGCTGAGCGCCCAAGCTCTTGCGATAATCTCTGCCTTCGATCAGCACGGTGCGACACATTTCATAGAGACGCGATCGCAAAGGAATCGAAATCCGTTCCTCCAGAGTCTCGCGTGTGTCAGTATCGCTGCGCCGCTCATCCAGGTAGTTCGTGGTGAAGATGGTGAGTTTCTTGTCGTTATAGCGAGTGTTGATTATTTGCATTAGAGTGTCGCGCACCCAGTCAGTGGGTTTTGAAGCGCCAAGCTCATCAAGCACCAGCACGTCGGCTTCAAAGAC
>DATFRK010001000.1:0-3224 GCA_035263325.1 Pyrinomonadaceae bacterium
CCCATGCGACGTTGGGTCGCTTCATCTCCCAGGACTTCACTCATAGAGGCAATGTTGGAAATTGGCTGATCGGGATCAACCTCGTGTACTGCCTGTCGCACCGCGCCGACAATGCTCAGCGGGTCGCCACTGGTACGAATAGCCAGGTCGCGCGGCGAGAACCACGGCTGGGTAGTCATCTGCCGGATTGGCAGGTACATCTCCGCTTTAACTGGAGCGTCCAGTCCCATCTGGCGAATGTCGCCGGCGATGCCGACAATAGAAAACCAGGGCACATCTTCATCAGGATCCCCGAGCTTGAAGCGTCGACCGAGAACGTTCTGACCGGGCCAGTACTGTCGTGCCATCGTCTCGTTGATGATCGCTACAAACTGTGAATTCTCATTGTCGTGTTCGTCGAAGTAGCGCCCCTGCTTCAGTGGGATATTCATCGTCTGCAGGTACTTGTAGCTAACCTGCCGGTGCACGGAATCGTAAGATAAGCCCGGGATCGTGCCTCTCGTTCCCTCCGGGTAGAACCCGCTGCTGCCGCCTTTCCAAACCAGGGGAACCGAGGTGGTGTATCCCGCCGAAACTACGCCAGGCAGGTTTTCCACGCGTTGCAGCACTTGCTCATAAAAGGCAGCTCGCTTAGGCGGCTCCTTGTACTTGGCCCGTGGGAGTTCGGTGCGCAGCGTTAAAACTTTTTCCGGTTGCAGGACCGAATACTGGTTGAACAACTGAAGCAGTGTCTGGATCAAAAGTCCGGCCCCAATCAACAACACCAGTGACAGCGCTACTTCAAACACAACCGTTACACTGCGCACGCGGCTGCGTCCCAACGAAGCAGCTGCTCGACCGCCGCTCTGTTTCAAAGCCTCATTTAGATCAACGCGCGCCGTTTGCAACGCCGGCATCAACCCGAAGAGGATTCCTGTGAGCACTGAGATCACAACCGCAAAAGCCAGGATCCTGACGTCAAGAGTCAAGTTAGTCGATAGACTCAGGCCGACGGGGATCAACTTTTTAAGAAACCCGAAACTCAAAGCCGCGAGGGCAACTCCAAGCAGACCACCAAACAAGGCCAACAAAACGCTTTCAGTTAACAACTGCCTGACAATCCGCAACCGACTGGCGCCAAGCGCGGTACGGACCGCAATCTCGCGTTGTCGACCGGCTGCTCGCGCCAGCAAGAGACTGGCAATGTTGCCGCAAGCAATCAGGAGCACAAAGCTGACCGCAACTAGCAAGACCAGCAGCGGTCGACGTACATCGCCAGCTACTTGTTCATGCAAAGGCACGACGACAGCACCCAGCTTACCGTCGAACATTTCGTTGGGGTGTTCTTTGCCAATTCGCTGCATCAAGGCATTCATTTCAGCCTGGGCTTGCGTGAGTTTCACGTCCGGCTGCAAGCGGCCGACCACCTCCAGGTAATGCGAACCGCGCGCGGCCAGTTCCTCAGGTGTAAAGGCCATCGGAACCCAGAGCCGGATCTTGTTGGTGATGAATTGAAAACCTGCCGGCATGACGCCAATGACGGTGTGCTTCTCACCATCGAGGAGGATGTCCGTACCGACAACGGCTGGATTGCCGCTATAGCGACTTTGCCACAGGGAGTAACTGAGAATGACGACTTTATGAGCACCAGGTTGATCGTCATCCGCAGTGAAGTTCCGACCCAACAATGGCTTCACCCCGAGTAAGGGAAAGAAATTGGCGGTAGTCCCGTTGGCAGTGACGCGCTCAGGTTCAGCGTCGCCGGTAAGGTTGAAACTCCGCTCATTAATAGCGGCCATGTCGACAAATGATCGTGTTTGGTTCTTCCAGTCGACAAAGTTCGCGGGAGCCGGCGTGTTTTGCGGGAAGCCGGCGAAGGAAGCTTCTTCCCAAAGCATCACTAATTGGTCCGGATCGCGAAACTGCAGTGGCTTGAACAACACCGCATTCACGACACTGAAGATGGCAGTATTGGCGCCAATGCCAAGCGCAAGGGTAAGAATTGCGACGGTGGTGAAACCCCGGTGCTTTAGTAAGGCGCGGAAGGCGTAGCGTAGATCTTTGCGAAAGTTGTCCATAAGCCCTTGTCCTTGGTGCTTAGTTAGTGGTCAGTGGTCAGTAGTTGGTAGTTAATAGGACCTATACGACCTATTGGACCTATTGACGACTACTGACCACTGATCACTGACTACTGACCACGAACCAACTCGTCATTCGTAACGGAGGGCCACCAAAGGATCCACTCGCGTCGCTCGTCGGGCCGGAATGTAGCAAGCCAACAACGCCACTACCGCCAGCACCACCGCGTCAATCACAAACGTCGCCGGATCCGTCGGACTCACCTCAAACAGCAGCGCCGAGAGCAGACGGGTCGCCGCAAAGGCGCCGATCAGTCCCAGCCCAATTCCAAGCAGCGCCAACTTGAAACCGTTGCGCAAAATCAGCCCCAGTACATCGCGGCGACTGGCGCCCAGCGCCATGCGCACGCCAATCTCATGCGTGCGTTGCGTCACTGAAAACGCCATGATGCCGTAGATCCCCACAGCCGCGAGTAACAAAGCCAGCGCTGCAAAGAGTCCCAGCAAGAACATGTTGAAACGACGCGGCGCCACTGAATCAGAGATGCGTTGTTCCATCGTCATCAAACTGGAAAGCGGTTGGTCCGGATCGATAGCCGCCAATTCACTGCGTACCACCGAAGCCACCGTCAATGATTCGGCCGGCGTCCGTACAACCAGGTAAAGTGGGGGAATGTTTGCCGTCGCAAACAGCGGTTGCATCATGGGAACGTAAAACTCAGGCTTGTCTTCGATATCGAGGCCGCGGTGTTTTACGTTCCCAACCACACCAACAATCTCGTACCACTTTGGACTTCGCATCGAAAAACTAATGCGCTTTCCGATCGCTTCCTCATTGGGCCAATACTTCCGCACCAGTGCCTGGTTCGCAATGCACACTTGCGGCGCGTCGGGAACATCACGGTCGGTAAAGTCACGACCCCGCAACAGCGGTATACCCATCGTGCTGAAGTACCCGGCACTCACAAATCTGATCTGCTCATCAGGATGAGGTTGGCCTTCGGGAATCTGCCTGTCTTCAATATTGAAAGTACGGTCGCTGCCACTGCCGCCGAAGGGTAGGAGATTGATGGCGCCAACCGATCTCACTTCCGGTCGCGCTTTTAAACGCTGAAACAACTCGTCAAAGAAGGCCTTGCTTTGCGGAAACTTCTCGTACCTGGTGTC
>DATFRK010001001.1:0-12666 GCA_035263325.1 Pyrinomonadaceae bacterium
TATCCGATAGCCGTTTATTCTATCGCTGTTGTTTACCCTGACTTGGCCCACAAGGGCATTAAACGACCCAACATTATTCGTGACTGTTTCGCGACCAACTATCTTTACTTCGGCCTGGTACGTTTCACCACTGCCACGAACATTGAACCGGAACGTGGCGCCCTCAGCCAAAGGCAAGGCTCGCAACTTGAAAAGAGCTGACAGGAAGTCGTATGTCCCCGGAATTGCCGATTGCTTCGCTGTTGTTGGCGCGGGATCCAATGATTGCGAGAACTCATAGGGGTTATCAGTGGTGCGGTTTCCCTCGTGCACAGTTTCCTGGCCGCGAAAAGGTAGGCCACTTTCGGGATCAACGTAGGTGGTGTAGTCGTTGTTCATCGAGAACAAGGCGACATTGATGTACTCACTCGTCTCCACGTGTGCGTGCAGTTGGATAAGCTCGCGACCGTAGAAGATACCGCGTGTGACCACCTGAATCTCCACGTGGGCCGCGCTCGGGAAATTTGAAAACGAGACGTTGTAAGTCAGTCGCTCGCCGATTTTGTACGGGCCCGCTGGATAGCCGTTGAGCGGAGCGCCGCCATTCTCCTGAGCAAAAAGTGGAAAAATGAGCGCGAGGATTAGGAGTGATAGCCTAAAAAAGGAGGGGGCCTTCAACCTGAGATTCACCATCGCATAATAGTTTTAATCTGGAAGCAGGGCAAACACGGGTGCCCCTTAAATTGTACACGCTAAATAGTCTTCGTTGTTCCCCTTCGTGCAATTATTCAGTCCATTTTCATTTCTGCCACAATTCTCTCCGCTGCTTTCGCCGGGTCCGGCGCACCCGTGATTGGCCGGCCAACCACCAGGTAATCGGCTCCCGCGCGCAGCGCGACTGCGGCTGTCGCGACCCGCTTTTGATCGTCCTGACTCGCCTCCTGAGCACCAGCGGGTCGGATTCCTGGCGTAACGATCAAGAATCCTGGACCTGATTGAGAACGAATCGCCTCGATTTCATTGGGCGACGCGACTACCCCGTCTACTCCGGACTCCTGCGCCAATTTCGCCAGGCGTAGTACGCAACTCTCCGCACTGCCCGTCATGCCGATTTGAGCGAGAGAAGTTTGGTCAAGACTGGTCAGGACTGTCACCGCAAGCACCGCCGGTCTTGAGTGTCCCTGCTTTGCTGCCTCCTCGGCAGATCCTTGTGCAGCTCGTTTCATCATTTCTGAGGCCCCGCCCGCATGCACAGTAAACAGTGATACTCCCAGGCGAGCCGCAGATCGTGCCGCTCCCTCCACCTGATGGGGGATGTCGTGAAACTTGAGATCAAGAAAGACCTTCGCGCCCGATTCGACAATCTTGGTTACTACGCTGGGGCCGGTGCTGGTAAAGAGTTGAGAGCCAACCTTGAACATTCCTACTACGTCCTTGAGTGCCGCCACGAGCTCAACTGCTTCCGCTGGAGTTTTTACGTCGAGGGCGACGATCAGTTTTTCCTTTTCTTTCAATTTCCTCCTCCTTCAGATTTGACTTGCCTGTACTGGCTGTCTGCTAGTTCAGCTGCGCGACAGCCTATTGCTTGATCGAGAGTGCGAAGCCCTTCGCGTCGCAGGATGTCGGCTACTCCACGATTGATGTCGCGTGCGACTGCTGGTCCTTGATAAATAAACCCGGTGTAGAGTTGCACGAGACTCGCGCCGGCCGAAATCTTTTCCCAGGCGTCCGCGGCCGTGAAGACACCGCCAACACCGACTAAGGGTATCTGTCCGTTGGTTAATTGATGGAGGTTAGCGATGATGGTGGTGGCTTTTTGTTTGAGCGGCAGACCGCTGAGTCCTCCGGCACCACATTCAGCGACATCCGCCGGCGGAGTTCTCAGGTTCTCTCGCTTGATAGTTGTATTCGTGGCAATGATGCCGTCAATCTGCAGACGCTTGACGACGTCGACGATTAACTCGAGTTCGTTGAATTCCAGGTCGGGGGCAAGCTTCACCAGTAGCGGGACGCGGCTAGGTCGTTTGTGCTGAGCTTGCAGCTGCAGATTGCGTGCTTGCAGTGCGCTAAAGAGTGACGTCAGTTGATCTGCCTGTTGCAGTTCGCGTAGTTGGGGGGTGTTCGGAGAGCTAACATTGACCGCGATGTAATCGGCCACTGGATACACCAGGTCAAAACTGGAGAGGTAATCTGCCGTGGCCGCTGCGAGCGGCGCTATTTTGCTTTTACCGATACTGACACCAAGGACGCAGTCAGGCGGATCTTTCTTGACTCTTGCTGCAAAAGCGGCGGCGCCCTGGTTATTGAAGCCAGCCCGATTGATAAGGGCCATGTCTTTCGGTAAGCGGAACAACCGCGGACGCGGATTCCCAGGTTGAGCGTGAAAGGTGACAGTGCCAGCCTCGATAAAGCCGAAGCCAAGTGCTGCCAGGGCGGGCAAGGCGATGCCATCTTTATCGAAACCTGCCGCCAATCCGATCGGATTGGAAAACTTTAAACCAAAACGCTCGATACGTAGTGAGTCGCTGTGAAATTCCGGCGAGACATACTGACTAATTGCCTTGGCACCTGGAAGTACCGCGAGTGAGTGTAAAGCCAAATAGTGAGCCGTTTCGGGCGGAAGCCGAAAAAGAAGAGGTCGCAGCAGTGAGCGATAAACCATCAAAGGCTGTTCAAGCGTTGCAGACTAACAGAGTCAATTGATTAGTGACAAGCGAACGCCTTACTTGTCACGCAAAAGTCTTCTTGCTAGTATCCCGCGAGCATGGATTTCGTCGAAAAGGCACGCATCATGGATGGCCCGCGCATCAATCGCGCACTGGCCCGGCTCGCTTCCGAGATAGTCGAAGAGAATCATGGAGCGGGTGACCTGTTCTTAGTGGGCATCAGAAGGCGTGGGGTGCCGCTCGCAGAGCGAATGGCGGGCAAAATCGCTGACCTGGAAGGCTATCGGCCACCGGTTGGTGTGCTGGACATAACATTGTACCGAGACGACCTCTCAACAGTCGGAGCGAAGCCGGTAGTTAACCGTACGGACCTCCCAGGAGATATTGAGAATCGCAACATTGTCTTGATCGACGATGTGCTGTATACGGGGCGGACGATCCGGGCGGCGCTGGATCAGTTGATTGACTTTGGTAGACCACGACGGGTGCAACTAGCGGTACTTATCGACCGCGGTAAAGAACATCGCGAGTTGCCGATTCAGGCGGACTACATCGGAAAACTAGTGCCCACCAAGAAGAGTGAGATCATCAAGGTGATGTTACAGGACTTTGATGAGGAAGAAGGTGTCGTAATCGTCGAGCGACCGTTGGAGACGACGGGATGAGGAAGCGGCCAAGTGGCCGCTTTTTTTATAGGACTTTTAGGGCTTGTGTGACCTATTGACTTATACGACTTAGAGGACCGATAAGACCTATAGGACCAATTTCTGAGATGCAAACGAATTTTCAGCGTCGCCACCTCCTGGGAATCCGCGAGCTTTCCGCCGGTGAGATCACCCATCTGCTGGATACAGCGGAGACATTTCGCGACATCTCCCGCCGCGAAATAAAGAAAGTTCCGGCACTGCGCGGTCGCACCGTTATCAATCTCTTCTTCGAACCTTCAACCCGCACTCGCACGTCGTTTGAAATCGCCGCCAAGCGTCTCTCAGCTGACGCTATTAACGTCAGTATCTCGAATTCGAGCGTCACCAAAGGGGAAACACTACTCGATACCGCGCGGAACCTGGAGGCAATGGCTCCCGATTGCATCGTTATCCGGCACTCGCTGGCCGGGGCGCCCCAGCACCTGGCGCGCATGTGCAACTCTCCTATCGTGAATGCCGGTGACGGCGCCCACGAGCATCCCACCCAGGCATTGCTCGATGCCCTGACAATCAGGGAGCACAAAGGACGAATCGCTGGCCTGAAGATAGCCATTATCGGAGACATCCTTCATTCTCGGGTTGCCCGTTCAAACATCTATCTCCTCACTAAGCTTGGGGCCACTGTCAGTGTCGCCGGACCAGGCACACTGGTGCCAACTGAATTCGCGGAACTCGTGGAAGCCGGACTGCGGGTCGAGAACTCAATCCGAGATGCGATCAACGGCGCGGATGTCGTAATGATCTTGCGGATCCAACGCGAGCGACAGGACGCCGCATTCTTTCCTTCGATGCGTGAGTATGCAGTTCACTACGGTCTACAGCCGCAGCATCTGCAGCGCGCCGCCCCTGACGTGATCGTAATGCATCCCGGACCGATGAACCGGGGTGTCGAAATCTCCTCAGAAATTGCTGACGGAAGTCGTTCCTTGATACTCGATCAAGTCACCAACGGCGTGGCCGTCAGGATGGCAGTCTTGTACCTACTCGCTGGAGGATCTCATCACGACCCGGAACCGAGCGAGCCGCCAGCTACAAAAAAGAAGAGACAAAGCAGGGCAACCAAAGAATGAAACTGCTGATTGCAAACGGGTACCTGATCGATCCTGCGCAAGAAGTAAATGCCGGTCGGGATCTGTTAGTCGAAGATGGACGAGTGGTTGGTCTGCTCGACAGAAGCGAACCGCGTCCTGAAGATGTGCAGATCTTCGACGCTACCGGTTTAATCGTCGCTCCAGGTTTTATCGACCTGCACGTGCATCTGCGCGAGCCCGGGCAGGAATACAAGGAAACCATTGCGACCGGAGTTGCCGCGGCGGTGGCCGGCGGTTGGACCAGCGTTTGTGCGATGCCCAACACCGATCCGATCAACGACAATCCCGCTGTAACGCGCTTCATTGTGGAAAAGGCTGCGGCGGCCCAACTGGCCAATGTTTTTCCGATCGGCGCCATTACGAAAGGAAGTAACGGCAAGGAATTGGCTGAGATGGGCGAGATGAAGAATGCCGGCATCGTCGCCGTTTCCGATGACGGCCGCCCGGTTCCCAGTGCGGGAATGATGCGTCGGGCGATGGAGTATGCCCGCGGTTTTGATCTTCCGTTAGTTGATCATTGCCAGGAGCCAACTCTCAGCGCAGGAGGAGTAATGCATGAAGGCCGTTGGTCTCTGATTCTTGGTTTGCGCGGGATGCCGGCCGCAGCCGAAGATGTCGACGTAGTGCGTGACTGTGTTCTTGCTAAGTTGACCGGCGCGCGCGTTCACCTGGCCCATGTCTCGACCCGGGGAGCGCTGGCAGCGGTGCGAAAGGCTAAAGACGCTGGACTCTCGGTTACCTGTGAAGTGACGCCCCATCACTGGACCCTGACTGACGAAGCAGTGTCGGAATACGATACGAACACCAAAATGAGTCCGCCCTTGCGCAGTCGTGATCACGTCGACGCGATCCTTGAAGCGATGAGTGATGGCACCATCGATGCTATTGCCACTGACCATGCTCCGCACCACTATGACGAAAAAGCTTTGGAGTATGACCAGGCTCCGTTTGGCATAACTGGCCTGGAAACAGCCGTTGGCCTGGCGTTTGACCTGGTCCATCGTGGTGTGATCGGTTTAGAACGACTGGTGGAGATGTGTTCGACCAATCCAGCTCGTGTTTTTGGTTTAGCAGATCGCGGGTCGCTGGTTAAGAACGCGCACGCTGATATCACGATTCTCGACCCCCAGCTCGAGTGGGTTTTTGATGTGGCGAGTTCGAAATCCAAGAGCCGCAATACTCCGTTCGACGGCCGTCGCCTGACTGGTGCCGCAGTGGCCACTATCGTGGGCGGAAGACTGGTTTATCTGCACCCGGATTACTCGCGCATCACCGAAATGAAGCGGTCAGGCGCCACGGCTAAGTAAATTTCCCTCCCTCGTTATCGGCCCAATCTCCCACTGGTCGGGTTTGCCACGAAAACATTGCCAATCCTGAGGCGGCAACCTAAAATGCTTCGGTCCTTTCTAGTCTGGTAGCAGCGTTTTTTCGCTGCAGATCCGTTTCGGCTTTCTAGCAGCTGCCCCTAACTAACAGCAGTCGTTCGTCTGTCCTGCCAGGGATGGGCGAAGGACTTGTTTTTCAAACAACTAAATACAAGAGAGAACCAACTGGGTTCTTCATGAGACTAACCACGGAGGTCCCCATGATAAGTAAGCGTTGCACACTTACCTGTATCGCTCTCGTAACCGTTCTCATCGCTGCACCATGCCTGGGTCAGGAGAGTTCTGCCAAGATGCTTAAGGCGCAGGAGCGTTACACACTGTCGCTGGAATTAGAATTTACGAAGAAGGACCAGAATCCGCTTGAGCATGCGATCTCTGTTCTCTTCGACGTTGGTCCAAATGGGTATGCGACAGGATTTCTGGTAGGGAGCGGCCTGGTAATGACTGCTTACCATGTGATCTCCGGAAATCTGAGCAGCACCAAAAAAGTAATGCTTGGCTTCAGACCGGACGACGAACTCAGTGTAAAGGTCTTTGTTGATGGGTGTCGCGCGAAGGTCATAAAAGTTGATAAGGAAGCGGATCTCGCCCTGCTCGAAATGTGCCACACTTCCAAACCGGCCCGCACGCCAACGTTTCAAACATCGCCCACCAAGGACGACAAGCTCTTCTTGATTGCCCGACCACATGGTGACAAAGTGGTCAGCCACGGCAGCTTCTATGGACCATACATGCTGGGCAACCAGCAGTACTGGTCAGTGAAGATCGATAGTCGCGATGGTTTTTCCGGGTCTCCTGTTTACAACCAGAGGGCCGAAGTCGTCGGAGTTTTCAGCGGGTACGATTGGTCGCAAAAGTTGGCGCTCATCAGTCCCAGTTTTAGGGCGCAGAAGTTGTTGGAAGATTACAATTCGAATAAACCTTAAGCATGAACATCATTCATCTGCGGCTGACCTTTACCTTACTGGCAGCTTCACTGTTCATTTCCGCCTGCGCGAATCCGGCAGCGGATAAGCCCAAGGCAGTGACCAGCGAAGCTGCCCCAACTTCGTCAGCTGCAGTCCAGGGTGAAAAGTTTGCGATAACGCCAGATACGTCCAGGATTGAGTTTGTCGGCTCTAAAGTGACTGGCAGTCACCATGGTTCGTTTGCCAGGTTCTCCGGGATGATTGATTTCCTGGGCCAACCGGAAAAGAGCAAGGTCAGCGTCACCATCGACATGGATTCGGAAAGCACTGATACCGAGGGCGTAACCAAGCACCTAAAGACAGCGGATTTTTTTGATGTGGCGAAGTATCCCCAGGCAACGTTCGAGTCGACCGCGATCAAGCCAGGTGGCGATAAAGGCGCGACTCATACGGTGACCGGCAATCTGCAATTGCACGGCGTCACAAAGTCAATAACCTTTCCGGCGACGATCGTCGTGGCCCCCGATGCAATTACAGTGGACAGTACCTTCGCAATCAACCGGAAAGATTTTGGTATTAACTATGCCGGTGCTGCGGACAACCTCATCCGCGATGAAGTGGTCCTTACTTTGCACGTTCGCGGGGTGAAGAAGTCGTCCCAGTGATCACCTGGATAGTAAGAGACTAAGCCTGAATAAGGACCGGTTTGCAGTGGCAACAATGGATCGGTCCTTTATTATTATTGGTAGAAGATGAACAAATTCATTACCGCGGTGAAGAACCTGGACCTGGAAGCAGTCAAGACAATTACTGCCAAGGATCCCAGCTGGCTGGAATGGACCGAGCCGGACGGCAAGAACGCCCTGCATTACCTGTGTGCGGTCAGCACGCGTGACAACGCAGCAAAGGCCGAAAAGAGTCTCAAGCTATTGAAGTTTCTTTTAGCGCGTGGAATGGATATTGACTCGGTCCATAAGATCCCGGACAAGAACTGTGGCCATTTTCCGGCGACGCCTCTCTGGTACGCCTATACCCGCGGGCGCAACGAAAACCTTTATAAGCACTTGCTGAAAAACGGGGCGAATCCCGAACACTGCATGTGGGCCATTGCCTGGTACGACGATATTGACGCAGCTAAGCTCTGGCTCAAGCACGGGGCACAGATCGATAAAAATCCGAGCCCGAACGACTTGTTTCTCGGCTCTTTTGCCTGGAGAAAATACAACTTCGCTGAGTGGCTCTTGAAGCGGGGAGCAGACCCGAATGCGCCCGGCCCGCGTGGGCTGACGGCCCTGATGTTCGCCGTGAAGCGAAAAGAAGAAGATACGATCCGGATGCTGATGAAATATGGAGCCGACCCTGATAGAAAGAGTGACGAGGGGATGTCGGCGCGAGAATTGGTTAAGAAGAAGGGCCCGAAGCGTTTGGCCAACCTGTTTGTCGGCAGCTGACTTGCGCACTCACTGCCCCGACCTCTCTTCTCTAAGACATAAATACATTCTGCCGCAAATGGTACTGCGCTGCATATTCTTGCGTTGCTGAATTTGCTGGCGTACAGTATCTCCCATAAGCTTCCAAGAAGTGCGAAAGAGTCGATGGTGTCTTAAGCCTCTGACGGTTTGGTATCAAACCTTAAGTTGACTCGTCGACTAGTCGCTTGAGAAGCAGAGGTTGAGTCAGACTCTCCTCATTTACCTCCTGAAACTGTCCCGAAGTTCGGCACTGTCCGAGTTGAATCCCCCAAAACTGCTTCGCCCTTGACCGGATTTGCGGCTGAAGAGTGTCTCGCTGATAAGACCGAGATGCTCGAGGTCTAACGGCAATCGGCTCTGGCAGTGGTGTCCGCTTGCAAAGAAAGAAAGTTTCAATCGCAGCAACCAGATCAACAGTGGAAGGAGAACCAAATGAACGCGATCACACAAATGCTCACGCAACAGTTGGCTGGCAGTGCCACCAGCACTATCGCTCAACGTTTTGGCTTGAGTGAACAGACCGCCAACACGGCTGTTCAGCTCGCGGTACCGTTAATTCTCACGGCCCTGGCCCGCAATGCTTCGCAGCCCGACGGCGCTGCCAGCTTGCACCAGGCCATCAACAGCGATCATGACGGTAGCATCTTCAACAACCTGCTGGGTTACTTAGGGAACCCCCAAGGTGGCAATGGCGCGGGAATTCTCGGACATGTTTTTGGCAATCAACAATCATCGATCGAAAACAATCTGGCCCAGGCGACCGGAATGGACCAGGCCTCCGCAAGTGGTCTGATGCAAACGCTGGCCCCCCTGGTAATGGGTGCGGTCGGACAAACGCAGCAACAAAATGGACTTGACGCTGGCGGTCTGGCGAACATGCTGAACTCACAGCAACAGCAGGCCCAGGCGAATGCGCCAGGTGTGATGGGGATGCTCGGTTCCATGCTGGATCAGAATCAAGATGGTAGTGCGGTGGACGACCTGCAGCGACTCGCGGCCAATTTCTTCAAATGATTGTTCGACCCCGGCCCTGAAGAACCTGCCTGAGTGCTGAAATTTCAGTGTCACACTTAACTACGTAGTTCAAATTACAAACCTACAGGAGGAGCAACCAAGTGAGAGTAGCAACAAAAGCACTTAGCATCAGCCTGATGCTCACTGTGTTTGCCATGTTGGTCGGATGTAATCGTGGACCAACGGACGAGGCGCTTACGCAATCAGTAAGGGCCAAGATAAATGCGGACCCCGGCCTGGCCACCCAGTCTATCAGTGTGGCCGCGCACGATGGCGTGGTAACCCTGACCGGGAATGTAAATTCGGATCCAAACAAGGGTCGCGCGGAAGAACTCACCAAGGGGGTCGACGGAGTTAAATCTGTTACCAATAACCTGACTGTAAGGCCGCCGCTGGTCAACGCCACGCCGCCTCCGGTTTCCCCCGACTTACGACTCAGAACAGATGTTATGGCGAGTCTGACAAAGTTTGGCATCACCGGCGTCACTGCAGACGTTGCCAACGGAGAGGTTACTCTCACGGGCACTATTCCTCGCGCCAAGCTGCAAGATGCACTGAAGGCTGCGAACGAATCTCATCCCAAGAAGGTCATTAATAAACTAACTGTCAAATGAAGGAGCAGGAATTATGGAACTCAGTGAGAAGTACCAACCCGTGATTGAGATCGCCACGCAGAATGGCGTCAATCCGCAAGTAGCGGAACAGGACGGTGTCCTTTACATCAACGGCTCAACCAACAATGGTGATGTCAAACAACAAATGTGGGACAAGTACGGGGAGATCGATCCCGATTATCGCTCTGGCGATCTCGTCTTGAATATGGAAGTTGAGGGCGGCGGCTATGAGGAATACACGGTCCAAGCCGGCGACTCCTTAAGCAAGATAGGAAGCCATTGGGGCAAGAACTGGAAGGAGATTTGGGACACGAATCGAGATGTAATCGGAGCGAATTACAATCTCATTCATCCCGGTCAAAAATTGCGCATCCCCCGTTAACCAGGGGCAAAGATATCTGCGCTACCAGTTGGATTCCAACTAGTTATTGGTAGGCAGATAAAAAGGAGAGGAGGAAAAGGGCAATGGGACTCTTCGACAAGATGTTTGGGCGAGGCGCGACCAATGCGGATGCGACCGCTCAGCAACGCTTTAATGAGCTCAAGGGAAAATATCAGACGGTCCTGAACGCGATTGAGCAACAACAAGTGCAACTGCAGAACCTGCACGTGCAAGATAACAAATTGTTCATCAAGGGAACGGCGCCGTCAGAAACAGCGAAGAATGCTGTGTGGGACCAGGTAAAGCTGGTGGATTCAGGTTTCGATAAGGATCTGACCTGCGATATCGGAGTGGATGCCAGCAGGGCAGCCGCAGCCGCAGCTGGAGGTGGACAAGGCCAGGGAGGCCAGGTGTACCAGGTGAAGGCCGGCGACAACCTCTCAAAGATCAGCAAACAATTCTACGGAGATCCAAATGAGTACATGCGGATCTTCTATGCTAATCGCGACAAACTTCGGGATCCCGATCACATCCAGGTTGGTCAGCAACTCACCATTCCTCCCGACTCGTAAGAGCACAGGAGCTGCAGGCGCGACGGTCAGCTTAAACGCTGGCCGTCGTGTTCAGACTATTGCGCACGCGGGATCACGCGACTGTTCAGATCTCGCAGGGCGGCCCGATTCTTATCCCGCAACTCAACCGTACCGCTTCCGATCTGCATCGCCACCGACTCTGACAGGGCAATCTTCTTGAAGACGTCGTAAGGAACCTCTGCCTCGAGAGTCTCAACCATCTTCTCATCCATGGTGGTATCACCCTTGGGTACGAGGTTCATACGGCCAAGTCGCAGTGTTTCCGCATCTACGATTACAGCCAGGTCTCGCTGGTCAGGTGAATGCCGCTGTTGCCAGTTCTTGGTTTCGAACACTACCTGTAAGGTGACGCTTTTTACGTAGTTGAGTTGTGTTCCTGGCAAGTGCAGGGCTACATCAATGCTGATACAGCCGTCTTTGAAGTTATCTTTGAAACCGCTGCAAGTGACTTTCATCTTCCGCAGTCTCATCACTGTTTCAGAGGTGATGCCATCGTAGTTGGTCTCAATCTTGCCATCGTGCTTAACGGTCTGTTCCTGCTGAACAGTAGCAGGCGCTGCAATTGCAGCAGGCAAGAACACAAGCGAGCCGAGGGTAACGATCAATAACACTTTGCGCATTGCTACTTCTCCGGAAAAAGTGGAATCTGACGGGTTGTGAGAGTGAAGAACTTCGGGCAAGGGCAGCCGCTGCGGACAGCCCAGAAACAACATACCGAAGCTGAATCTACGGTGTCAATAAACTATTTCCGTAGTGATTTAAATACTTCGGCGGAATAAGTACGAGAGCTTCAAAAAAAATGTGCGGGTGTTGCGATTGAAACCGGATTCGAATTGTCCGGTGAAGGGATTGAATCCAGCAACATTCAGGTCGTCGTTGTAACCAACGTAGAACGAGGTGCCAGGATTGGGAGTCCAGCCGAAGAGGAACTGGCCGGCAACATTTGCCCGCAACGTGTCGTAGTCGGCGCGTGCGCGAGCAAACAGAAACCTGGTGAATTGATAGGTAGTTTTGAACGAATAGAGTTGTTGATAGTAGGCCAGCCTTTTTGTGTCGTTGCGAAACAAGCGACTGCTGGTGTAGTCGAGTGAGAGTTGCAAAGCATCAGCTGGCTGCCAGGTGAAGTTGGCGTTGATGTCCCGAGTGTCTCCAATGCCTGGATCGAGTGGCGCGTTTGGGTCAATGAGCGCAGCCGGACTAACGCGCGGAAAACGAGGGCCGGCGCCGAGGTCGAAATCAAACGGTTTCCAGGAATAATCAACTATCAGGTGAGCCGCATAAGCTTTACTGGGATTAGTACCAACCTCAACCGTGAATCCCTTGTAGATTGTGCTCCGCTCCGGTGGCCCAAGAAACGCTCCCGTCCTGTTAGCCGTCCGTCGCGCGCCAAACTCTTCTTCAAAAACTCGTTGATAGTCGGAGTAGATGTCCGCTTTAAGATAGGTCTGCTTCTTAAAATTGAATTGTGAGCGAATGGCTTCGTAGGCGTATTGCATGTTGCCCTGCCAGTTGAATTGGGCCCGAGTGCCTGAACCTAAACTCCACGAAAGAAGTTTGCCTGTCTGCCTGGATTCAGAATTGTAGGTGGCAATGAAGTCCCAGGCATTGGTATTAGTCTGACTGGTAAAGCCCACGTCGGCCCGGTAATCAGTAGTGTAGCCTTTTCCGTCCAACTCCAGGTTCAGGTGCCGACTATTACGTTGCCACTGCAGGTAGTAACCAAAACCGTTTCCCGTCCGATAGATATTCTGGTCGAGCGTTGGATCGTAAAAGAAACGGCGTGAAGTTGTACCGGCCACCTGGAAGGAAAGGATTGTTTTTGGATTCAGGGTAAAACGTCCATCGATGCCGACGA
>DATFRK010001002.1:0-8699 GCA_035263325.1 Pyrinomonadaceae bacterium
CGGAATTTCTTTTAGCCTGAAAAAGGCGCGGAAGGAGTAGATCGAAAGCTGGATGCGTTAAAGGACCAGTAGCTGGGTCGAAGTAGGACGAAAATGATTGCCGGACGGCAACTGCGCATAAAGCAGGACAAGCAGAACCCAAACACAGGTAGTTAAGCCGTGAGCAGAGTTTATCGATAGCAGAATTAATGATCTCTCAAAGCCACCAACGGATCGACCTTGGCAGCGCGACGAGCGGGAATCCAGCACGCGGCGAGCGAGACCAGCAGCAGCAAAATCGTAATGGATACAAATGTCAGCGGGTCAGTCGCCTCCACTTCGTAAAGCAAGCCCGTCAGCAAACGCGTCAACACAAAGGCAGCAATGAGACCAAGCAACGCTCCAACCAGCGCGAGAGTCATGCCCTGACGGATTACAAGGTGCAAAACAGTCCGTCGCTGAGCCCCTAACGCGACGCGTATTCCAATCTCTCGTGTGCGTTGGCTGACGAAATACGAGATAACACCGTAAATTCCGGTCACCGCTAACACGATTGCCAACGTTCCCAGCACAAGGAACACGAAGGTCCGGAATCGGGGCCGCGCCACCGACTCAGACAGCAACTCTTCCATGGTCTGTACGTTGGCAACTGGCAGATCTTTGTCGAGCGACCAAACTGCCTGGCGCACACCGCTAGCAAGCGCTCGTGGCTCTGAAGAACTGCGAACAACGAGGTAGGTCTCAGACCAGGAAGCCTGCTGGTAGTGCTCGTAATAGGTTGGTTCCGGAGCCACATCAAGCCCCTCATATTTAACGTCGCTCACAACGCCAACGATCTCCATCCACGGATTGTTAGGTCGTTCTGAGCCCCCAGTTTTCATTCGTTTACCGATCGGACTTTCGTGCGGGAAGTAACGGTGCGCGAAGGTCTGATTAATAATGACCACGCGTGGTTTGTCCGCGCGATCCATTTCCGTGAAGTTGCGCCCAGCCAGCAGTGGAATACCCAACGCCTCAAAATAACCGGAACTAACAATGACATCGGGTGAACTGGGATCGCTTTTACCTGGTGGGGCGCCTTCGATAGTGAACGTGTCGCTTATTGAGAGAAGATTTGGCGGCAGGCTCATACCGATTCCGGCAGCCTCAACGCCCGGGAGGTTTCGTACCTGGGCCATCAGTTGTTCGTAAAAGGTGTTGAGTTGCGCCGGTTCCTTATAGCGAGCGAGGGGCAAGCTGATCTCAGTTGTCAGTATTCTTTCAGGAGCGAAGCCTGGACTAACACGTTTCAGCCGCAGGAAACTGTTAAGCATTAATCCCGCGCCGGCGAGAAGCACGATCGACAACGCCACTTCAGCGACCACCAGCAGCTTTCGTGTTCGCCGCCAGGCTGGGCTTCCAGTGGCGGCCTGTGTGTTCCTCAAGTATTGGCTGAGTCCAGTGCGAGACGCTTGCCAGGCGGGGACGAAACCGAAAAGCAAACCGCTGAGGAGTGAAAGGAAGGCGGTGAAAGCGAGTACGCGAGCGTCGATGGAAACTTCCTGCAATCTTGGCAGAGGGTTTGAGCCAATCGTACGCAACAGGTGTAACCCCCACCACGCCAGCAGCACGCCCCCGGCAGCACCAACACTTGCCAGCAACAAACTCTCGGTGAGTAGCTGTCTCATGATGCGGCGCCGACCAGCCCCCAACGCGGTGCGAATCGCTATTTCCGAACTGCGACTAGCAGCGCGTGAGAGCGAAAGATTCGCTACGTTCAAAGACGCAATAAGTAGTACAAATGCTACGCCTCCAAAGAGAACAAACAACATCCGACCGACATCGCCGATGATCGCAGCTTTAAGCGACCGGGAAACGAAAGTGGTTTCTGCGTTGGTAAGCGGGTTGTCCTGTCTAATTCGGAGACCGATATTGTTTAGCTCGGACTGCGCCTGTTGCAGTGATGTGTCCGGCTTCAGTCTGGCGATTCCTCGAAGGTAATAAGGACCACGTCGCGTCGTCGGTATCAGAGTGTGCAAGATCCACAGGTCCACGTCGCCGGGCAGAGAGTGCTCGTCGACCGCAGGGAAGTTAAAGGAATGCGGCATAACACCAACCACCATGCGGCTATGACCGTTCAAGGTAATAGCTTTTCCGACGATCTGGGGATCTGAAGCGAAACTTTGTTGCCAGGTTCTTTGGCTGAGGATAACTAACGGTTCGCCATTGGCCGCGTCTTCGCCTGCTGAAAAGGTGCGACCGAACAACGGCGTGGCTCCCAGCGTGGAGAAGAATCCCGCCGTAACCCAAACTCCTTTTAATCGTTGGGGCTCGCCACTACCGGTTAGACTGAACCAGTTGTCGGTGTAAGCGGCAAGGTCCTGAAAAGCCTGATTCTGAGCTCGCCAATCCAGGAAGTCAGCGACGGAGAGTGGCAAGTTATCACCACCCAGACGAGGATTAGCCATTGTAACCGTGACTAACTGATCTGAGTGCGGAAACGGCAGCGGACGGAGTAGTACCGCATTGACCACGCTAAAAATTGCGGTGTTCACGCCTATACCGAGAGCTAGTGTAAGCACCACCACGCAGGTAAAAGCCGGCTGTTTTTTGAGCGTACGGATGCCGTAGCGAATGTCTTGAATTAGCGAGTGCAGGAAAAGAGATTTTGGTTCCTGCGCAACGGGTGGCTCAACCCGCCGCAGTTCTCGCGTAAACCTGTCGTTGTCGATCAGTTCCGCGAACACAACTCGGGCGGCTTCTGCTTCTGCCACTCCCTGGGCCAACAACTCTTGATAGCGATCCTCAACATGTTGGGCCAACTCCTCAACGATCTCTGCTTCGCGCACAGGAGCAAGTTTTAGCAGCGAGATACGACGTCTAATTTCAGCGGCCCAATCAGGCATAGCGTCTTTACTCAGGCAGGATTGATGCCAGCCACGCGATCCAGGGCGGCAAAAAACTCTTTCCACGTTTGCCGCTGTTCATTCAATATTTTTTGCCCGGCCGCGGTTAATTTATAAAAGCGGCGGCGCCGCTGGCCGGCTTTTTCCACCCAACGCCCGCTGATGAGTCCGCGTTTTTCCAGGCGGTACAGCAGCGGGTAAAGCGAGGCAACGTGAAATTGCAACACGCCATCGGAGCGTTGCTCAATCAACTTTGCAATCTCATAGCCGTGGCGCGGCCGGTCCTCCACCAGCGCCAGAATTAACATTTCCGCGCTGCCTCTTTTTACTTCCTGCTCAAGCATATGTTCATTCCATCTGTGGCGTCGCCATATATATACGTGCCACTCTTAAAATGCAAGCGTTTTTTGAGGACGGTTACTTTGTAGATCCCTCGGTCAGCGCAGTGGAGGCGGGTCTGAGTTGTGGGTAGGAATGCGCGAGCCGCAGTTGTTGTCGAGCCATCTGTTTGCTAGTTTGGCGTAGATGACGACGCCTGTGCCCGAACAACTCAGCAGCACAATTGAGACTCTTTACCGCTCGGAATCGGGGCGGGTTCTGGCGACACTCGTGCGCCTCCTCGGAGATCTGGATCTCGCCGAAGAGGCTATGCATGAGGCATTCGCCGCCGCTTTGGAGTCGTGGCCTAAGACTGGTATTCCGGACAAGCCGCGTCCCTGGCTGATTTCCACGGCCCGCTTCAAGGCCATAGACGTTATGCGCCGACGCGCGCGCTTCGATGGAGCACAAAGAGATCTTATTGCTCACCTGGAGTCGCGCATCAACGACACTCCCCCCGAGCATGACGAGATCGAGGACGACCGACTCCGTCTGATCTTCACCTGCTGCCATCCCGCGCTACCGCCGGAAGGACAGATTGCGCTCACCCTGCGCGAAATCTGCGGCTTGACAACGGAGGAGATCGCCCGGGCATTTCTGGTGACACCAGCAACACTCGCTCAACGCATTGTGCGCGCGAAGGCCCTCATTCGCGATAAGGCGATTCCCTACCAGGTGCCAGCCTCACAGGAATTGCCGGCTCGTCTGGGAGCTGTCCTTCAAGTCGTGTATCTCATCTTCAACGAGGGATACTCCGCCGAAATCACTGGCGCCGAACTCAGTCGCGAGGCGATCCGACTTGGCAGGCTGTTGCTCGACTTGCTTCCCGAGCCCGAGGTGCAGGGTCTAGTTGGACTGATGTTGCTGCAGGAGTCGCGTCGGGCCACCAGAACCTCCCCCGACGGAGACTTGATCTTGTTGGAGCAGCAGGATCGATCGTTATGGAACAAGGACCAGATCGCTGAAGGCATTTCGCTCACCCAAAGTGCCGTTCGATCCCAGCGCTTTGGTGCCTACACTATACAGGCGGCCATTGCAGCCATTCACGCCGAGAGTTCCTCAACCGCAGCCACAGATTGGCGTCAGATTACCTTGCTCTATGACCGGTTGCTACAGATTCAGCCATCCCCGGTCGTCGAACTGAACCGGGCAGTGGCCGTTGCCATGTGGGAAGGTCCGGAGCAGGGCCTTCGTCTTATCGATGACCTACTGGCGCGTGAACAGCTTTCCAACTATCTCTTCGCGCACTCTGCCCGGGCGGATCTGTGTCGCAGATTAGGGCGGATTCCCGATGCCCGCGCGTCGTATGAGAAGGCGCTCGCCCTGGCGCTGCAGGAACCGGAGCGTCGTTTCCTCGCGAGGCGGCTCGAGGAATTGAAATAAACCCTGCTCTACCTCACTCTGAGGCAACTCCAAGAAGAGTTTTCCTCTCTGCTGTCGATTTTAGCTAAGCGCGATCGACTATAGGATGAGCGAGCGAGAGGATGGACGATTTAGCCCCGCAAGGGCGCTTACCGCAAAGGAGGACAATCCAATGAGAAAGCTAATCTTCGCAATCAACATCACCCTGGATGGCTGCTACGACCACACCAAGCAAAGTGCTGATGACGAAACACATGAATACTTTACGGACCTCCTGCGAGATGTAGACCTGCTCGTCTACGGGCGTAAAACCTATGAATTGATGGTTCCGTTTTGGCCTGAAGTCGCAAGAAATCAGTCAATGACAAAAGCATTAAACCAATTTGCTCTGGCATTTGACTCCATCAACAAGGTGGTCTTTTCACGAACCTTGGACAGCGCCGGCGATAAAAATTCAAGAATTGTTCGTACCGACCTTCGCGATGAAATACTTAAATTGAAACAGGAACAAGGCAAAAATATTGCAACCGGTGGTGTAAGTATTCCTTCGCAACTTATCGAGCTGGGTCTGGTGGATGAATACGTTTTCCGCGTTTCGCCAAGCGTTGCTGGAGAAGGGAGACGGTTGTGGGAAGGTGTGAACCTGCCGGAGAGCTTGCAGTTACAGCTGGTTGAGTCAAAGATTTTTAAATCAGGATCTGTTGCGCTTCGTTATTTAAAGCAGTGAAAGAAAAATCTGCGATCGGCTCTGTGTTCCCAGGGCTAGCCACGACTCGACTGCGGTTTTTGATCGACCTCCCGTTCCCATTCGGCTATGAGTTGCTTCAGTTTTCGCACCAATTCCGGGTGTCGAGCGGCTAACTCATTGCGCTCTCCTGGATCGTTTTGCAGATCGAAGAGCAAGAATTGGCCGCCATCCACTAGCAGTTTCCATTGTCCAGATCTGACGGCTTTCTGTAGCCGATTAGGACGCACAATTCTCCAAAACAACTGCCGCTCAACCAACGGCGACTTCCCCGAGAGGAGGGGAACAAGGTTAAGGCCGTCGAGCTGGTGGTCCGTAGGTAGCGTAGTTCGCGTGACCGCAAGGATCGAAGCGGTCAAGTCCATTGTGATGGCCACCTGGTTGGATGTCCGTCCTGCCGGTAGTTGACCAGGCCAGCGCAGGATTAACGGCACGCGGATGCCGCCTTCCCAGAGCGTGCTCTTGCGGTGACTGAACGGAGCGTTACGCGAGAGCCACTCGCCTCCGTTGTCGTTGGTGAAAATCACCAAGGTGTTTCTTGAAAGCCTATGAGTGTCGAGTGCGCTTAGGATTGTGCCAACACCTTCATCGGCGCGCTCCAACATGCGAACGTAGTCTTCACGCGTAGCCGGTTGGACGTCGTCGGGACCCTGGTAGAGCCGAAAATCACCCTTTTCGTTTGGTCTTGGTACTTCATTTGAACTCGCTGGTCCATGTTTGGGTGGCTGGAAGGGCCAGTGAACAGCGTTATAGGCGACCTCGAGAAAGAAGGGACCGGCTATGTGCTTCTCGACGAAGCGTACGGCGCGATTGGTTATCTCATCTGTCAAATACGCAGGAGTCTCGACTGGTGTCGTGTTCTCGAAGAGGTCAGGTGTTCCATCGCCACGCCGATGGGTGTAGTAATCCAGAGCCCCGCCGAGGAAGCCGAAAAATTCGTCGAAGCCATGTGCGTTAGGACCAAATTCTGGTTTGACGCCGAGGTGCCATTTGCCGATAAGACCGGTTGCATAGCCGTTCGTCTTAAGTAATGCGGGAAGCGAGCGGCCCCTAACCGGCAAGCCACGATCTTGTTCACCCGACTCTATCGGCCATTCAAGGCCCACCCGCTGTTGATAGCGACCGCTGATCAGAGCAGCGCGCGTCGGCGTACAGTTTGGGCCATTCGCATATGCGTCGGTAAGGCGCACGCCCTCGCGCGCGAGGCGGTCCAGATTAGGGGTCTTTGCATCGCGCACGCCATAGCTGCCGAGATCACCATAACCGAGATCGTCCATGATGATGAGAATTACATTGGGCTTGTTGACGGCTATCTGTGGAGTTTCCGGAGTGGCAAGGCTGGGAGTTTTTACACTCAATATGCTGAAAAGGGTTAAAAGGATCAACACGTGACGCCAGATGGGTTGCATTGCTCTTATCTCCAATTCAATCGTCTTGAGTAAAGATCGTGTCGGCAGTCAAAGCCGCGTTCGCCGCGTCTAACCGTATCATATTGGGCTCCTCGGGAGCGCGCTATCGTTAACGGATCACACAGCTATAAACATTTCACTCTTCCCCAGTGAAGAATTGGCATTGACATCGAAGTGGCGGTCAATCGATACTCCCGTTAGCGCGTTGACAGGGCGCCACCTACCCGCGGCAAGGGAATGATTCCCACCTGTTCGGTCTGAATCGTGTGCATCAGCACCTTCTTTCAGCCTGGTTTCAGCGGGGCACAGGCGATAAATGAAAGGAGGTCGCAATGACCACTTCGAAGTCTCTTCCAGATCGTCCGTCTCTCGATTCACTCCGTAAACAAGCAAAGAAACTCGCGCGTGATGTCGCCAATGATGATGCGGCTGCGATCGAACGTCTGCGTGCGCAAGTGGCAAAGGTGGAGCTGCCGTTGACGCAGCGCAGCGCGCAACTCGTAATTGCGCGTGAGTACGGTTTCGTTGGCTGGCAGGATCTCACCGCTGAAGTGAGCAAACGCCTGGACAAAGGATTGGAGTGGGCCTTGGCCCAAGCTCGACGCGTCATTCATGACAACGACGTCGAACGTCTGAAGCAATTGTTGGCTGAGTACCCCACGTTGCTTTCGTGGCATGGTGCAGACGAGGAGGGTTGTCTGCTGGGAATCGCTACTAGCTCTTATGGCGACAGCTTTGACGCGGATAAGGAACAACACTTCACGCGCGCGAAGTGCGCAGAGCTGTTAATCGACGAAGGCGCAGTCTTGACGCCAACGGTGTGCGAGGGAATCCTGCGCTCGCGCGCGAGGGGATTGCTGCAGTTATTCCAACGTAAAGGCCTTCTGCCACGCACACTCAAATTCTTTGTGGCGCTTGGCGACCTCGATGCGGTCCGCGCGGCGCTCAGTGAAAACGAGGACGATCCGGCCGCGATCGATGAAGCATTCACCATCGCCTGCAGCTTCGAGCACAAAGCGATCGCGGCGCTCCTCTTGGACCAGGCAATCGCGCTGGATCCCGAGCTCGGCGCGCATGTCGACGGAAGCATCGGACGGCCAGCCTTCGTGAAGTACTTCATCGAGAACCGACCCGCACACGCGATCGATGTCGGACTCTGGAAGGCATTCGTCATGGAGCACGTCAACCGCGCGCTCTATTCCTGGTGTGGGGGCGAGCCATCGCTGCAGGAACGACTCGGAGATAGCGACCTGCCAGCGTTCGTTGATCTCTTACAGCGTGAGTCGTGGCTGCTCGGTGAAGCATTCGTCGACTTTCAAACAGAGATCATCGGGCGGGCAGCATTACAGGGTCGGGGAGAATTCATCACTGCCCTGCTCGACCTGAATCCCGCGATCTTGCGACGACAGCCGCCACCACCATCGCAGGCGATCGAGTTTGCGTTCACGTACGCCAACACCCACGTGCTTCCGAGCCTCTCCCGCATCTGGCAAGTGCCGGACGATCTGCCGCATGCAGCAGGCAGGGGAGATCTCGCGCGTGTAAAGCACTGGTTTGACGACTCGGGTGCACCTGCACTCGGCAACATCAAGGATCACTATCCCAACAGTCCGTACATGCCAAAAAGTCGGGTTAATGAATATGCAGATCAATGGGGCGCACTGAAGGAACAACGTGTGCTCGACGTGGCGCTCGCCTGGTCAGTCATTAACAGCCACCTCGACGTGGCCGATTTCCTACTTCAACACGGTGCGAACATCAACACGACCTGGAGTTCCCATGAGCCGGCGAGCCTCCTGCACGAGCTCGTCTGGCACCGGAACTACGAGGCGATGCAATTCCTCATCGACCGCGGCATCGACATGACCATCAAGGACTATCGCTGGAACAGCAACGCCGTGGGTTGGGCGCGCTACGGAAAGTCGGACGAGAAGATGGCCG
>DATFRK010001003.1:0-11457 GCA_035263325.1 Pyrinomonadaceae bacterium
GCGGTGATGCCTTTATTGGTCGGGAATCTGCGCGATCGGGCCACGAGTTATGCGCTGGGTTTTTTGGTGCTGGTGAGTCTAGCGTTGCTCGGTGCGATTGCGGTGGGGTTGCTGCCGAAGAAGGCTCCAGTCAACCAGGAGAGCTAGTGCGTATAGAATCAGAGGTCAGGCAGCGAGAGGGAACAGCTCGTTCTTTGAATTCCACCAACGGTAGTTGGTGGTTCGTTCAAGTCCAACCTACTGACTACCAGCGTAAACCTCCTGCTAAAAAATTCCACCAACGGAAGTTGGTGGTTCGTTCACGTCCAGCCTTGACGCATTGTCTCTTTGCTCGGGACGCCAAGTTCAGAACCTGATTTTAGGAGAGTGTATCTAGGTCGGACATGAAGGGACCACCAACTGCCGTTCTTGGGATTTTGGAAAAAAGGGCTATGGGTTTCGTAGGTGGGACATGAACGCATCCACCAACTGCCGTTGGTGGCATTGAAAGACCTGCGTTCCGCGAACGACTTATCTTTAGTTGGATCTTAGAATGGAATCGTCATCACCAACCAGTAACCGAGTAGCCCTTGTAACAGGCGCGTCGCGTGGGATTGGGCGCGCGATTGCGATTGAACTCGCGCGCATTGGTTATGCTGTGATGATCAACTACGCCTCGAATCACGCCGCCGCCGAAGAGACTCGGGCAGCTGCTCAAAGTGTGGCCCAAGGCGGCGCCGAGATGCGAATCTGTGGGGGAGACGTCTCGCTCAAGGATGATCGAGAGAAGTTGCTGGCGACAACGAGAACCGAGTTTGGTCGACTCGACTTATTGGTGAACAACGCCGGCATCTCGGCAGCGCGGCGCGTTGATATTCTCGAGGCCGACGAAGATGACTTCGATCATTTAATCCAGGTCAATCTCAAAGGGCCTTACTTTCTCACGCAAGCAGCAGCGAGTTGGATGATTGAGCAGCAGCAGTCGAGCAACCTCTCGAACTATGCACCGGCTATCGTAAACATCAGTTCCGTGTCAGCCTACGCTGCGTCGCCTGAACGCGGCGCTTACTGCGTTTCCAAGGCTGGTCTGGCGATGATGACCAAGCTTTACGCCACCCGTTTAGCAGCCGAAGGAATCAATGTTTACGAAATACGACCAGGCGTGATTGCGACCGACATGACCGCTAATGTTAAAGAGAAATACGATCGTCTGATCGAAAACGGACTGACACCGATCAGTCGCTGGGGCACCCCTGAAGACGTGGCGCGCGCCGTCGCAGCAGTAGCGTCGGGCAGTTTGCCTTTCTCAACCGGCGAAGTGATCAATGTCGATGGGGGCTTTCATTTCCGCAGATTGTGAACACAGTGACTGTAGCGAATAAGCAAAAACTCCTGGCGCAAGTTGAACACGCCTTAGGTTTCGCGCAACAACAAGTCAGCGCGTTGGTTGAGCGCGATCCGGATTTTTATCCGCTCTATACCGACAGCGGTCGTTGGCGCCACGCAAAACCGGCCTGGACTCGTTGGTGCGATGGTTTTCTGCCGGGGATGATGTGGATCTTCTACGAGGAGACTGACGATCCTAAATGGCGCGACCTCGCGGTGCGGTATTCCAAAGCACTCGAGCCGCGCAAGGACGATCGGGAAGTGCACGACCTGGGCTTCATCTTCTATCACGGCACTTACAAACGTTGGTTTGAAGCAACTGTGCGTGAAGGCGCTCCGGATCGATCGCTCAACGATGTTGTGATTCATGCCGGGCAAGTTTTGGCGCTGCGTTTCAATGAGCGCGCCGGCTGTTTGCGCTCGTTTCATGGGGCGGATTCTAACTTCATCGACATCATGATGAATGTCGGGGTCATCTTTTACGCCGCGCTGCAGACCAATGATGCCCAGTTATCGGATCTCGCCGACCGTCATTGTCTGACTACGCGAAGAACGTTGGTGCGCGGTGATGGCAGCACGTCGCACGAAGGAATTTTTGATCTCGAAACCGGCGAGTTTCTGAAGCAGACAACGCAACAAGGCTATCGTGGTGATTCCTGTTGGTCGCGCGGGCTAGCCTGGTCACTCTACGGTTTCGGTACTTGTCATCAACTGACGCGCAACCCGATCTATTTGGAAGTGGCCGAACTGAATGCTGACTGGTGGTTAGCGCATATTGCGGAAGACGGAGTGGCGCCCTGGGATTTTGATGCGCCGTTGGATGGGCCAAAAAGTCGCTCGCAAGTGGACACGAGTGCGTCGGCGATTGCTGCGGTGGGGTTGTTTAATCTGGCCTCGATGGCATCCGGTACGGCGCGAAGGAAGGCTTATCTTGACTGCGCTTTGCGTACGGTTGATTCATTGACTGCCAATTATCTTGGCGAAGGGAAGGATGGTTGGGAGGGAATCCTGCGCGGCGGCGTCTATCACATTCACAAAGACCTCGGTGTGAATGAATCAGTGATGTGGGGAGAATTTTTCTTTGTCGAGGCACTCCAAAAAGCGAAACACCTTTTGCAGAGAAATTAACTTTAAGTTTTTTTGCAGTAACCGATAGATCCCAACGCAGAGAATTCAGCGCACTGATCGATCATGAGAACATTCCCAGCAATTGGCGGTATCCGGACCGTTGCCGATTTCAAGCAGCACCTTGCGGATTTGCACCTTTCAATTCCTTGCGACTTGGACCTCGAGACTGGTGCCGCATCCCCACTTACACAGTCAATCCCATTCAACGGCAAGCGGATCGGCAATCGTTTTTGTATTCATCCAATGGAAGGGTGGGATGGGACGCCTGAGGGGAAAGCCAGTGAGGCGACGACGAGGCGCTGGCGGAATTTTGGCTTGAGCGGCGCGAAGTTGATCTGGGGCGGTGAAGCGGTGGCCGTGCGCCATGATGGTCGTGCAAATCCGAATCAGCTTTTGATCAACGAACAGAACAAAGCTTCGTTCGCCGAGTTGCGTGATGCGGTGATTACGGCTCATCGAGAGACTGGCGAGCATACTGACGACTTACTGATTGGCTTGCAGCTGACTCACTCAGGCCGCTTCAGTCGTCCCAACGAAAAGACGCGGCCTGAGCCCCGCATTCTTTATCACCATCCACTGCTTGACCGGCGCGTCAAGGTTGATGCGAGTTATCCGCTGCTAACTGATAGTGAGATTCGCGAAATCATCGATCACTTTATTGCCGCCGGCCGCATCGCCAGCGATCTCGGATTTGAGTTTGTCGACATCAAACATTGTCATGGTTACCTCGGTCACGAGTTTCTCAGCGCGCACACTCGTGCCGGTGAGTTTGGCGGTAGCTTCGAAAATCGCACGCGCTTTCTTCGTGAGGTAGCCGCAGGCATTCGCGCAATAGCCCCGGGGTTGCAGTTGGGCGTTCGTTTGTCGGCGTTCGATCTAGTTTCTTTTCATCCTGATCCCGAGTTGTCGACGCCGGCTAAGATGGGCCCGGGAATACCAGATCAGTATGGCGACTGGCTGCCTTACCGTTGGGGTTTTGGCGTGAAGGCGTCGCAGCCGGAGGCGTACGATCTGTCGGAACCACGTCAGTTTCTTTCATTGTTGCGGGAGCTCGATATCAAGCTTGTAAATTTCACAGCCGGAAGTCCGTACTACAACCATCACATTCAACGCCCGGCCTTATATCCGCCTTCAGACGGCTACCAACCACCAGAAGACCCACTCGTGGGCGTTGCCAGACAGATGGAGGTAACACGCGAACTGAAACGAGATTTTCCCGATCTAATCGTGGTTGGAACGGGGTACACCTACTTGCAGGAATTTGTTCCCTTTGTGGCGCAGGCGGTGGTGCGAGAAGGTTGGGTCGATTCAGTTGGGTTGGGACGTATGGTACTGTCGTACCCCGAATTACCCCGTGACATCATTAGCGGGCGCGTGTTACAGCACAAACGAATCTGTCGCACTTTTAGTGATTGCACAACAGCGCCGCGAAACGGTCTGCCGTCTGGGTGTTATCCTTTGGACGGCTATTACAAAGAATCGGAGACGGGCGTGCAGTTGAAGCAGATCAAGGCAGCGAAGCGGGCAAGTTAGTTTGAAAATGTGTGTTGCAGGAATTCGTTCCCTTTGTGGCGCAGGCGGTGGTGCGAGAAGAGAGCTTGACAGATACCACCGGCTTCAGCCGGGTGGAGTTTCAATTTCTTCCTACTGCCTCCGCTCCGACAGACTGGCGCGCGGCTGCGCCGCGCGCAGAAAGATAGAAGAGCGTTCGCTAGGTTGAAACTGAAACTCCACCCGCCTGAAGGCGGTGGTATCTGAGCCGAAACGCGCGTAATTGTTGAATGCTACAAACCAGACGCAACTTTCTGAATCTCGTGCGGCAGCGTACTCCGCCGACTGAAGATTGCTGGCTACACGTTAATCGCACCGCGATGGCCTGTCGCTTTGAAGTGACGTTGCCTGCCACGGAAGAAACTGGCGTGGTGGTTGCTACCGAAGCGCTTGATGAAATCGACCGCCTGGAAGCCCAGTTAACAGTGTTTCGACCAGGCAGCGAGGTCAGTTTCATCAATCGAGTTGCGGCCACTGAGGAGGTCACAGTTCAACCAGCGCTGTTTGATCTGCTGGCTCTTTGCAAACAGCTTTACGCGGAGACTGAAGGAGCCTTTGACATCACTTCCGGCCCCCTGAGTCGCTGCTGGGGATTTCTGAAACGAGAAGGTCGCCTGCCTGGTGAAAATGAGATCGCGTTGGCGCGATCGGTGGTCGGCAGCGACAAGTTAATCCTCGATTCGGAACACAAGACAGTGCGCTACCGTCAATCTGGCGTGGAGATCAATCTTGGCAGCATCGGCAAAGGTTTCGCACTCGACCAGGTGGGGGCCCGTCTTCGCGCCCGGATACCAACAGCCTTGCTCAACGCTGGCGCCAGTAGTATGCGTGCGGTTGGTTCGGGAAAAGGTGGTGAAGGATGGGAGGTGGGGTTGCGTCATCCTCGATCCAAATTTCGTCGTCTCGGCGTGTTGCGGCTACACGACTGCGCGCTATCTACCAGCGGTAGTGAAGAACAATTTTTCACCGTCGCGGGCAGACGCTTCGGTCATATCATCGACCCCCGCACCGGTTGGCCCGCTGACGGCGTGACCAGCGTCACTGTAGTGACGTCTTCCGCCGCCGTCAGCGATGCCCTCGCCACGGCGTTCTTTGTAGGCGGACGAAAGCTCGCTGAGAGTTACGTCGCAACTCACAAAGATGTGTTGGTGATAATGCTCGAAAGTGAAGCCCCATCGCCGCTGGTGCTCGGTTCTCATCCCGGCTGCGCTGGTCTGAGAGATTTCTGATCGCGATGAACGAACCAACAACAAGCCAGTTATCGGTGCTCCAGCAATCTGCCCTGATCTTGCTGCGGACGCTAATCGGCTGGCACTTCCTTTACGAGGCTTACTACAAGTTAACTTCTCCGGCCTGGAGTCCGGCTGGTGGACCACTCGCACCCTGGACCTCGGCCGCATATCTGAAAGGCGCGTCTGGTCCATTGGCGCCGCTATTTCAACACCTGGTAAGTCCCAACCGCGTAATCTGGGTTGACCGCACCGTAAAAGTCGCCCTGTTGTTCATTGGCTTGAGTTTGCTCCTGGGTTTGTTCACCAGGGTTGGATCCTGGATGGCTTTGTTTTTCCTGAGTTTGTTTTATGTCCTGTACGTCCCGACCCAGGGTGTGCCGCAGCCAAATGCAGAAGGAACCTACCTGATCGTGAACAAGACCCTGATCGAAGCTGCGGCCGTGATCGTCCTGCTGGTCTTCAACACCGGGAGCATCGCGGGCCTCGATCTACTTTGGAGTAGACGTCGGCGAGACAAACCGAACATCAGTAGTGCGAGCGTTAGCGAAGAAGCGAGGGTTGAGCCAGTCAACGCCTATTCGACCAAGAACCAGTAAGGAGTAAACAACCAATGAACCTAACTGAAGAACAAAAGACCATCGGCCGCCGTAACTTTCTGAAGGCCGTTGCCGGTGTTCCGGCACTCGTAGCGCTGGGCGGAACGGTGCTCACGCGTGGTCCAGTTCGTGGTGGCCCGGTGAGGATCGCGTTGGTTGGCACTGGCGACATGGGTAAAGGACACCTCAATCAATATCAGAAGGAGTTTTGTGATCTGAAGGCTCTTTGCGACATCAATCCCAAACGCCGCAAAGCGATGGTCGACATGATGGTCCAGAAAGGTTGGCCCGCACCGAAGGAGTACGACGACTGGCAGGAGATGCTGCAAAAGGAAGATCTCGAAGCAGTCCACCTGGCCACGCCGTTGTGGACACATTCAACGATTGCCGTTGGTGCGTTGAATGCCGGCAAGCATGTGCTGTGCGAAAAGATGATGGCGAAGAGTGCGCTTGAGTGTCAGCAGATGATCGACGCGGCGAAGAAAAACAATCGCGTGCTGGAAATTGGTTACCAGCGTTACTACAACCCGATCTACCAGGCTGCGTATACCAACATCATCAAGCAAGGAGTACTGGGAGACGTCTATCACGCGCGCCTGGCGTGGCATCGCAACAACAGCTGGCGCCGGAAAGAAGAAGGTCCAGCAAACGTTGACTTCAACAAGTATGGTTATCCTGACTGGGAACACCTGCTGAACTGGCGCATGTATCGCAAGTATTCGGAAGGACTGCTATGCGAGTTGGGTAGTCACCAGGTTACTGCCGCCAGCTGGTTCTTCGATTCACATCCCACTTCGGTTTATGTCAGCAGCGGTACCTATGAATACAAGGATGGGCGAGAGGTTGCTGATCACGTCTTTGCAACTTTTAACTATCCGGGCGATCGCACCGCAACGTTCTCATCGATCCAATCGAACGCGTTTGAAGAGAACTACGAAATGTTCATGGGTACTAAAGGCACCTTAATCATGACCCGGGAGTTGGAAGCCTATTTGTTCAACGAAGGTGACGGCGGCAACACTAGAGTGGAAGTGTCGCGACAATCAGCTGGACCGGTGGCTGATTCGTCAGCGAGTCAGCCGGCGGGATCCACGTCGCGGACAGTGAATCTCGGCGACAGCATTGTGAACAAAGGAATCTCTTATCAGAACGAGATAGCTGAGTTTTGTTCGGCGATCAGGACGGGCACGGCAGTACGTTGTGGCGGTGAGAAAGCAATGACGTCAGCCGTCGCAATCCTGACGGGGAATTTGTCAGCTGAGAGGGGCACAAAACTAGAGATTCCCGGCCCGCAAAGCACTTAGTCCACAGATTACGCAGATTACGCCGATTATTTTGGACAGTTAATACCCGCGTCTCGCTCCTTTAACCCTCAGAGTCCTTATGTAAATCTATATTTGTCCATTCCCGAACAAATTCTGTGAGCAGTTGCCTTCAGAACCGTTAGGTTTCGGGCAGAAAAGTCGCCACTGGAGAGAGAGAGCCTCACTCACTTCTATCCTTGGTTTGAAAATAATCTGCGAAATCTGTGTAATCTGTGGATAGTTTAAGATTCTAATATGATCTTGTAATCTCTGAATATTCAGGTATACTGCGCCCGTTTTAGGTTCTATAAAAAATCAGCTGCTCCGCCAAGGAGATTCCCACGTTTCGGGCGAAGTTTTGGAAGGGGATCGTGTGCCCAGCACCAGCAAACATTCAGCAAAGGTCGTTTGCTACGAAGGTAGCGTCTGGATCTCACCTCGCCAGTTCTGGGGTTTGGTCAAAGAGAACATCATCGAATATCGCAGCGAACGACCGTTGACCGGGAAGTTCAAAGGCCTGCCTGATGATTTCCTGGTAACGATCAATCACACCGTGTTGAACCTGGCTTGCCCCGAACATCGCCAGTCAGTGCTCCTCTCAAAGCGTTACACCAAGAAGTAGCACCAAAGAAATCGATGCCCCGCGCAATCGGCCCTGGAGGACCGGCAATATGCTGGAACTGATTCAGCCGATCTCCAAACGAGATCAGGTCGTCAAAGCGATGAAAGAGGCCATTCTGTCCGGCACAATCGAGCCGGGGGCCGCCGTAGTCGAAAGCAAGATCGCCCAACAGCTCGGTACGGGCGTACCGCTCATTCGTGAGGCGCTAATCGAACTCGAACATCAGGGCTTTGTGCAGCGCACGCCTTACAAAGGCACCACCATCACCAAACTTTCGCCGGCCGATGTCAGACGCATTTTTGCCCTCCGCGTGGAGATGGAGGCACTCGCGATCGAGTGGGCGAAAGAACGAATGACCGAACCTGATGTCGAGGATCTGCACCAGACCATTCGTAACATGCGTGCCGCAGCTGAGGCGCTAGATCTGCCTCGTTTCTACGAGAAGGACCTCGCGTTTCACCGAAAGATCTGGACTCTATCAGGGAATCCGTACCTGGCCGACGCGCTCGAACGCCTGGTAGTTCCCCTGTTTGCATTCTTCCTGATGAAAACCAGTCGGCAACAGGCTTCCTATGTTGAAAGTGCTTGCATGCACGAGAAAATCGTCGAAGCGATCCCGTTGAAAGACGCCGTCGAATTGCGAGAGATGTTCAGAAATTCACTCGTCAGTTGGAAAGACGATATGGTCGTGGTGTTGTTTTCAGAGGAAAGTTAGAATTTTTTCCCCAGTTAGTCTTGCTCGAAGACAAATGCCCAGCGATTCAAAGACCATCCTGCGCGCGCTGAACATCCACAAGTCTTACGATGGTGTTGCGGCGCTCCGTGGTGTTTCATTCGAGTTGAAAGCCGGTGAGGTGCACGCCCTCGTGGGAGAGAACGGTGCCGGCAAGTCGACCCTGATAAAAATCATCACCGGAGCGGTCAGTCCTGATCAGGGCGAGATTGAACTTGATGGGAATGTGGTCAAGCAAAATTCGCCGGCGCACGCGAAGGCAATTGGCATTGCGGCCATCTATCAACAACCAGCGCTCTTCCCGGAGCTGACCGTTGCGGAAAACATCTCGCTAGGCCTTGAAGCAGGGGGCGCCTGGCGTCGCATCGATTGGAAGAAGCGACGCGAGCGGGCAGTCAGTCTGCTGGAGCAAATTGGCGCCCGGATCGATCCGCAAAAAACAGCCGGATCGCTGACGATGCCGGAGCAGCAGTTGATAGAAATCGCGCGCGCGCTGGGGGCCAATGCGCGAGTGCTGATCATGGATGAGCCGACTGCCTCGCTGGCTGAAGAAGAGACGCAAAATCTGTATCGAGTGATCAAGCGCCTGAGTGAAAGCGGCGTTGGTATCATCTACATTTCGCACCGGCTCGAAGAACTATCGGTGATTGCTGATCGCGTCACTGTGCTGCGCGATGGTTCAGTGGTGGGTACCGAGCAGATGGCCGACGTCGATCGCCAGCAGTTGATCCGAATGATGGTAGGGCGGGAATTGTCGGCAGTATTTCCCAAGAGAAAAGTGGACCAGGGTGAGACCGTCCTCGAGTTGCGTGAGGTGAGTTGTGCCGCCAATGGCGTCCAGCACATCAACCTGACACTAAGAGCAGGGGAAATTGTTGGCCTGGCCGGCCTGGTAGGCGCAGGGCGCACAGAGTTGGCGCACACGCTGTTCGGTTTGGAGCCGGCGGACGGCGGTGAAATCTGGCTGCAAGGAAAGTTGGCGAGCATTAAGGCGCCGGCTGATGCAATTGAGCTGGGAATCGCTTACCTGCCGGAGGATCGGCGTCGGCATGGCGTAGTTCTCGACCTGCCGATCGACGCCAACATCACGTTAGCATCTTTGAAAAAACTGGCCCATCCGTTCTCCTTTGATTTCGCTAAAGAGCGATCGATCGCTACCGATTATGTGCGTAAATTTGCGATCAAGACGCCAGCGATTTTCTCCGCAGTGACCACCCTCTCAGGCGGCAACCAGCAGAAGGTGGCGCTGAGCCGTTGGCTGGAGACCAAGCCGCGCGTTTTGATTCTCGACGAACCGACGCAGGGGATCGATGTGGGCGCAAAAGCCGAGATACATTTGCTGATGGGAGATCTGGCAGAGCAGGGTACGGCAATCTTGATGATCTCGTCAGAACTGCCGGAGATCCTGGGAATGAGCGACCGCATAGTCGTCATGCGTGAAGGGGCAATCGCGGGGATCTTGAATCGTGCGGAGGCGACACAACATACCATCATGTCGTTGGCTCTCGGCCACGAACAACTGGTCGCTTAGAGGTTAACGCAGAGACTTGAGTTTCTAGTGACTGGTTTTATAACTGGAGGATTGCGAATGATTTCCCGGAGAGATGTGCTGGTTTCCCTGATTACTGCGATCGTTGTCGGCAGTGTGGTCGCGTTGGGCCAGTCGCAAAAACCGCTCATGACTTCGTCGGTCTTCGACTGGGAGAAGATTCCCGTCAAGGAAACGCCAACCGGCAGTAGTCGTGACTTCTTCAAGTCCCCAACTGCAACGCTCGACCAACTCGAATGTCATGTCACGACTGTTAAGCCGGGGCAGGCTTCACACGCTGCACACTCGCATCCGGAAGAAGAATTGATTATCGTCAAGGAAGGGCTGATTGAATCTACCCAGAACGGCGAGGTTAAACGGGCGGGGCCGGGCTCAATCATCTTTGAATCATCAAATCAGCTGCATGGTTTGCGCAATGCCGGCACAACTCCAGCTACTTACTTCGTTATCAAGTGGTTTTCCCCGGGCACGTTGAAAGCGAAATAACTTTGGAGTGCGGTGACTCGTCACCGCTTTGTGATCGCACAGCTAAGGAATCTTATCCAAGGAATTTTGATCGACTCTCAAATACTAAAGCGCCGACAAGTCGGCGCACTCCAAAGATGAAGCGTGAAGCGTCAGTCGCGTTGTCGTATGTGGTGCTGGTGGTGGTGGTGACCATTGTCGCGCCATCATTCTTGTCAAGCACGAATCTTCGCGATCTGGCAATCAACAATGCGAGCGTCCTAATCGTCGCCGTCGGTATGACCATGGTCATCCTCACTGGCGAAATCGATATCTCTGTCGGCTCGCAGTTCGCTGTTTGCACTTACGTCGCCGGGTTGTTGGCCAAGTCGGGAGTCCCGGCAATCGTCTTGCCATTCGCGGTGTTACTCGTCGGAGCACTGATGGGTGCAGTTGGTGGCTTCCTGGTGGCGCGACTGCGCATGCCCTCGATCGTGGTTACCTTAGCGTTGATGGTGGCCTGGCGCGATGGCTTGCGCTGGTTGACGGAAGGCGCCTGGATCCAGGACCTACCCTCCAACTTTCAATGGTTCGGCCTCGGACAAACTGCGGGACAATTCATTCTGCTGCTCGTGGCCGTGGTTGTGCTGGTCGTATTTGCCTGGACCTTACGCAACCTGGCAGCAGGACGCGCGTTGTATGCAGTGGGTTCCGATGCGGAAGCGGCTCGCTTAGCGGGCATTGATCCCCCGCGGGTGGTTTTTGTTACGTTCGTGCTGATGGGAGCCCTGGCCGGTCTAGCGGCAGTTTTGAATGCGGTGCGCTTCTCGATCGTTCCCAGCAATGCCGGGATGGGGTTGGAATTGAAAGCGATAGCCGCGGTAGTTGTGGGCGGCACCGCGATTACGGGTGGGCGAGGTACGATCATCGGCA
>DATFRK010001004.1:0-5773 GCA_035263325.1 Pyrinomonadaceae bacterium
TCTTGTTCGAGAACTTGCCTGGCGGGGTCTACCGGATGATCGTAAACCTTCAACTGCCCGGCGTAGCAACTATGGCCCGTAGCGAACAAACTGTGGAAGTCAACGATAAGATTTCTGACGTAGTCGTTGTCCTTGATGCGAAGCCCAATCCTTAGTGAACTTGTTCCTCTTTTCACGTAATACACTGCAGGGAGTCAAAACCTTGACGCTACGCAAGAGCGCTTGCTAGACTTCAATCACTTACCAACAAGGGCCCGGCGCAATTCCGCGCCGCTCAGATTTTCCCCGAGGACCCGCGCGTGCGGCGCAGTCTGATTTTTCAAAATCGATGGAGGTGCTGTGGTGGGCTTTAAAGTCGGCCAGAAAGTCGTTTACCCGAATCACGGAATCGGGACCATCGAGCAGATTGAACAGAAGCAAATAGGCGCAACGCTGCTCCCCTTTTACACGCTTCGTCTTGCTGCTAATAATTCCCTGGTCTTAGTTCCTGTCTCCAATGCCTCGGAAGTTGGCCTCAGATCCCCAATTTCTTCAGGCGAATGCGATATGCTTCTCAAAGCACTCGCAGATGACTTCACTTCTCCCGCTAATGACTGGAAGGATCGATTTAAGGAGTTCTCGGAAAAGATGCGGACGGGAGATATCTTCGAAGTGGCTGACGTGCTCAAGCACCTAACTTATTTGAGTAACCTCAAGCCGCTCTCGTTTCGCGAGCAGCGCATGCTCGAACGGTCTCGTTACTTGGTAGTGTCGGAATTGGCGGCAGTTTGCCGGCAACCCGAGTGCAACATCGAGCCACGAGTTGATCAGGCCCTCGCCCGCGCTTGTACTAAGCACGATCGGCGTCCAGCGCGTATTCGCGCCGCAGGAGCCGCCGCCGGCCATTGAGTCAGTCCTTTTTTCAGGCGAAAATGGAGAAAAATGCCAGCTCGCGAAGGGTGGCTACACCTGTGCGAGCAGGCTCTTCTTGCTGCCCCCACGCATAATTCGTTATCCTCGGCAGTTAGAGAGATGGACGAACCTGGCAGTTATTTCAAAACAGCTTTTAAAGCCTACTCTGTGCAAGGCGGTCTCCTCATATGACCGCCATAATTAAGTTGTGTGGAGTGGCGTTCTTAATCGCCACCAATGCCTTTTTTGTTGCCTCTGAGTTTGCCCTGGTGTCCGTCAGGCGCACAAAACTCGAGACCAAGGCTAATAACGGCAGCAAACGAGCCCGGGCCGCGCTCCGCCTGATCGACAATCCGACCATCTTCATTTCCGCAGTACAACTGGGAGTCACCCTGGCCTCGTTGGCTTTGGGCTGGATCGGAGAGCCAACGGTTGCCGCTTTGCTCGAACCTGTCGGCCATCTTGTTGCCCCTAGTGGTCGGGCCAATTACGTGGCCCACTTCCTGGCGATCGTCATTGCTTTCTCCGCTATTACTTTTCTGCACATCATCCTCGGCGAGCTGGTACCAAAGATGGTGGCGCTGGAACGTGCAGAGGTGGTGGCGCTGTTTGCCGCTCGCCAGCTGGAACTATTCGCCAACGTGTTTCGCGCGCCCCTTTGGCTCTTGAATAAGGCTGGCGCAGCGATCGCCCGTTTGATTGGACTCAAGTCTACGCTCGATAACGCTTCCGTTTACACTGAAGCAGAACTGCGGCAGTTGGTTGATATCGCTCGTGAGAGTGGCTATCTTCGCGCCGAAGAACGACGACTGATCCATCGGGTGTTTGAGTTTTCCGACACGGTAGTTAGAGAAGCAATGGTCCCCCGGACCGAGATGGCGGCGATCTCCAGTAGTTGTTCCCTGGAACAGATTACGAAAGCGTTTGAACAGCATCGCTATTCGCGCTTGCCTGTTTACCGGGAATCGCTCGACGACGTGATCGGTTTCATTCACAGCAAAGATCTGACACCCTATCTGCTCCGGCACGAATATTTTCGCCTGGAAGATGTTTTGCAACCACCGCTCTACGTGGTCGACACTGCGCGACTGGATGATGTCCTGCGACAGATGCAAAAGGCCAAGGCCCATTTTGGTTTTGTGGTCGACGAGCATGGCGGACTTGAAGGCATAATCACGCTGGAAGATCTGCTGGAAGAGATCGTGGGTGAAATCTCAGATGAACACGACGAAGAAGTTAACGAGCAGATTACAGCGGCGGGTGACAATCGCTACCTCCTTGCCGGGGCGCTGGCGGTGCGCGATCTAAACCGGCGACTCAAACTCTCACTACCTGAGTCTGAGGCCTACACCACCGTGGGCGGTTTCCTGATGACCGAAGCGGGCCACGTATTGAAGCCAGGAGAAACAGTAAAATACAACGGCCTTGTCTTTCACGTCGATCGCATGGAGAAGCGCCGGGTGATGCGCGTCAAACTGGAAATTCTTGAGTCGGTGGAAAAAGAGAAGGCCGAAGCGACTGCCGCGAACTCAGGCTAATTTTTGGAGTGCGGCGACTGGTCGTCGCTCTCCTATCGTTAAAGCCAAATACCAAAGCGGCGACAAGTCGCCGCACTCCAAGGAGACAAATATGAGCTGGATCGAGGACGTGGTGGCGCGCGAAGTACTTGACTCTCGCGGCAACCCAACCGTTGAAGCGGAAGTCATTCTCGCGGGTGGTGAAATAGGACGCGCGGCCGTTCCCTCAGGCGCATCCACCGGCGAGAACGAAGCAGTCGAGTTGCGCGACGGCGACAAGAAGCGCTACGGCGGCAAAGGTGTGCTGAAAGCGGTGAGAAACGTCAACGAGGTAATCGCACCGGCGGTCCAGGGTCTGGACGCGCTCGACCAGGTCGAAGTCGATCAAACTTTGCTGGAACTTGATGGCAGCAAGACAAAAGCGAAGCTCGGAGCCAATGCCTTGTTGGCGGTTTCGCTGGCCACTGCCCGCGCCGCAGCAACCTTTCTTGAGATTCCGCTCTACAAGTACCTCGGTGGACCAAATGCGCGAACGTTACCCGTGCCGATGATGAACATTATCAACGGCGGCGCACACGCGGATAATAACGTCGACTTCCAGGAATTCATGATTGTGCCGGTCGGCGCTGCGAGTTTCCGAGAGGCGTTGCGGATGGGAGCTGAAATTTTTCATGAACTCAAGTCGGTGCTCAAGAAAAAAGGTTATGCCACCAGCGTCGGCGACGAAGGTGGCTTCGCTCCAAACTTGCGTTCCAACGAGGAAGCCGTCGAGACGATACTCGAGTCGATCAGCAAAGCCGGGTACGCGCCAGGATCGAATTGCCTGCTGGCACTCGATCCGGCGGCCAGCGAGTTTTATGACGGCCAGTCGTACGTTTTTAAAAAGAGCGATAAGCGCAAACTGTCGAGCGAAGAGATGGTGAAGTACTGGAAAACATGGTGCAGCCAGTACCCGATCGTTTCTATTGAAGACGGCATGGCGGAAAACGATTGGCAGGGTTGGAAATTATTGACTGATGAGATTGGCAACAACACCCAATTGGTCGGCGACGATCTGTTTGTTACCAATACAAGTTTTCTGCAAAAAGGCATCGATCTCGGAGTGGCCAATTCGATCTTGATCAAGGTCAATCAAATCGGCACGCTTACCGAGACTCTCGATTGCATTGAGTTGGCCCAGAATAATCGACGCACCGCGGTCATTTCGCACCGCTCGGGTGAAACAGAAGATCCTTTTATCGCTGACCTGGCGGTCGCCACCAATGCCGGTCAAATCAAAACCGGCTCACTCTCACGCACCGATAGGACAGCAAAATACAATCAACTACTGCGCATTGAAGAAGACCTGCGCGGGGCTGCCAGGTTTCCCGGGCGCAACGCATTTCATCAAATTCAAGCGTCTAACAATCGCCAGAAGAAGGGTCGAACTCGGGCTGCGGGGAAATAAACTCCCGGTTGATTTGAAACGGGGCGGAGTCGAGGGTCACACCGCACCAAGATTCATCATGATGCAGGAGTGGACACAGGGCGACTACGTCATCAGTACCGATAGGGAACGCCTCAATCTCACCTTCATCTATAATTTTCTTGCCGATACTTCCTACTGGGCTCAAGGTCGTAGCCTCGAGCAAGTGCGACGCTCGCTGGATAATTCGCTAAACTTTGGTCTCTTTCACGGTCCCGAGCAGATTGGTTTTGCTCGCGTCGTTACAGACTATGCTACGTTTGCCTGGCTGGCGGATGTGTTCATAATCGATGACTATCGTAGTCGTGGTCTGGGAAAATGGTTGCTGGAAGTGATCACAAAGCATCCCCAGCTGCAGGGTTTTCGGCGCTGGGTGCTGGCCACTCGAGATGCGCACGAGTTATACCGTCAATTTGGCTTCACTGAATTAAAACTGCCCGAGCGCTGGATGGAACGAACTAATAGCTAAATTTTTTGAGGTGACGATTGAACAAACGAGGACCACTGGCATTAATCATAATTGACGGTTGGGGATACTCTCCGGCTCGCGAAGGCAACGCGATTGCCCTGGCGGCAACTCCTTTCTACGACGAACTGGTCGACAAGTATCCGCACACTCTGCTGGAAGCTCACGGGTCGCGGGTTGGCTTACCAGCCGGGGTAATGGGGAATTCAGAGGTTGGGCATTTGAATATTGGATCTGGCCGGGTGATCAGAATGGACGTCTCACTGGTCGATCACGAGATCAGTAGCGGTCAATTTTTTCGTAACCAGGTACTAACGGCAGCCGTTGCCAGCGCCAAGGAAAAGGGACGCGCTTTACATCTGCTGGGTCTCATGTCCGACGGTCAGGTGCACTCCTCGCTCGAACACCTGTACGCACTTCTGCGGCTCGCCAAGAATCACGATTTGGAAAAAGTCTTTGTCCATTGCTTTCTCGACGGCCGCGACACACCCCCGGCCTCCGCCGCTGACTACATCGCCACCCTCGAAAGAAAGATGCGGGAGATTGGCTGTGGGGAGATCGCTTCGATGGTCGGTCGCTATTACGCCATGGACCGTGATAAGCGTTGGGAAAGGACTAAGCGCGCCTACGATCTGTTGGTGCATGCCGAAGGTGAACGCGCCACGCGACCGGTCGAGGCCATCAAGCAGTCGTACGAGCGCGGCGTGACAGATGAATTTGTGGAACCCATTGTGATTGTGCGCGAAAGTGCGGAGCCAGTGGCCACGATTCAAAATGACGACTCGGTAATCTTTTTTAACTTTCGCCCGGATCGCGCTCGCCAACTGACTCGCGCGCTGGCCGTGCCTGGTTTTAGTGAATTTCCCGTGCCTGACCGGCCGCACATCGAGTTTGTCTGTTTTACCCTTTACGACCAGAGCCTATCCCTGCCCATCGCTTTTCCGCCGCGACAGCACCGCAATGTGCTGGCGGAAGTTTGGGGCAAAGCCGGTACGCGAAACTACCGCCTGGCAGAAACGGAAAAGTACGCGCACGTAACTTACTTCTTCAATGGCGGCGTCGAGAAAGAGTACCCTTGTGAAAACCGCTTACTGGTGCCCTCACCCAAGATTGCCACCTATGATCTCGATCCGGCGATGTCGGCGTTCAAGGTCACAGACAAGGTATTGCGGGGAATTGATGCCGGCGAAACTGATGTCTTCGTGATTAACTTCGCCAACCCCGACATGGTGGGTCACACCGGAAAGCTTGATAAGACCATCGAGGCGTGCCAACACGTCGACACGTGCCTGGGCTGGATTACCAAGAGCGTCCGGCAAGCTAAAGGGATTACGCTCATCACTGCCGATCACGGCAATGCCGAACAGATGATCGATCCGTTGACTGGCAGCCCGCACACCGCCCACACCACCAATCCTGTACCATTTCATTTAA
>DATFRK010001005.1:0-3043 GCA_035263325.1 Pyrinomonadaceae bacterium
CATGTCGGACAGTTGCTGGACAAACTCGACGAGCTCGGGATCACCGACAACACCATTGTGATGTACTCAACTGACAACGGTGCCGAGGTAATGAGTTGGCCCGATGGTGGTACAACTCCATTCCGCGGTGAGAAGGATACAAACTTTGAAGGTGGTTGGAGAGTGCCATGCGCGATTCGCTGGCCCGGAGTAATCAAACCCGGAACCATTTCCAATGAGCTTTTTTCACACCAGGATATGTTGCCAACCCTGGCAGCAGCAGCCGGTGAACCTGACATAGTTGAAAAGATGAAGAAGGGGTACAAGAGTGGTGATAAGACTTTCAAGGTGCATCTCGATGGGTACAACCAGCTGCCACACCTAAAGGGCGAAGCGAAAAACCCGCGTGACGCCTTTTTGTACTGGAGCGATGACGGCGATTTGATGGCCCTGCGAGTCAGAAACTGGAAGATCGAGTTCATGCAACAGCGTGCACATGGTCTCGGTGTTTGGGAAGAACCACTCGTGGCAACCCGGGTCCCGAATCTATACAACCTACGGGCTGATCCCTTCGAACGCGCGAGCGAGGATGCCAGCTTATTCTATGGCAAGTGGAAAGCTGACCGTGCATTTCTGCTCGTGCCGGCCCAGGCCATAGTCGGCCAATTCCTGAAGACATTCGAAGAGTTTCCGCCGCGACAAAAACCCGCGAGCTTTAGTATCGATCAAGCTCTTGACAAGGCTCGTGAAAACCAGAAAGCAATGACCAAAGCAGCCGGCAGTGGCGGTGGTTAATAACAAGGCAATATGGAGGCGCTCGGCGGGTGAGTCGACCGCCTCCATGCCCCTTGAACTTGTTGACAGTACGAAAGACACTCCCACGTCACATCCTGATCCAATCTGCGAGTTCTACACTGAGCACCCGTACCCGCCGCCGGTGGAAAACCTGGACCGGGTACGCGACGAGTGGCGAGACGAGCAGCGGCGACGCGCCGAGTATCACTTGTTCTGGCCGCACCAACAGTATCGTGCTGATCTGGATATCCTGGTCGCCGGATGCGGGACGTGGCAGGGGGCAAAGTATGCTCTCTGCCACCCCGCCGCTCGCGTTACCGGGATTGACGTCAGTACGACCAGTCTCGAGCACACCGCAAAACTGAAGAGCAAATACAACCTGACGAATCTCAAAACGCAGCAGCTCGCGGTTGAGAAGACCGCGGAGTTGGACCAGCAGTTTGATCTGATTGTTTGTACCGGTGTGCTGCACCACCTGGTCGACCCGGATGTAGGGCTGAGTGCGCTTCGATCCGTGTTGAAACCAGGTGGCGCAATCTACTTGATGGTCTATGCGCCCTATGGTCGCGCCGGCGTTTACCTGCTGCAGGATTATTGCCGCAGACTTGGAATTGGCACCTCGGTGCAAGAGATCAACGACCTGGCGACGGTGGTTGAGGCCTTACCAGAGCAACATCCACTAGTCGTTTTGCTGCGTGGCTCACGAGACGCGCTGACTGCGGATGCACTGGCTGATGCGCTGTTGAATCCGCGTGACCGTTCCTACTCTGTGCAGCAGTTACTCGCTTTTGTCGAGCGTAACGGCTTGTCGTTTGGGCGTTGGTACTGGCAGGCGCCTTACTTGCCTCAATGTGGATCAATCGCGGCGACGCCCCACAGTCAACGCCTGGCCGCGCTTTCACTACCTGAACAGTACCTGGCGCTGGAACTTCTGCGCGGCACCATGACTACTCACAGCGCCATCGTTTACCGCGAGGAGGCGCACCCCGAAATTGATTTTGGCAAGCCGTTGTCGAGCTATGTGCCGTTTCATCAACCTACGACGATGTGTGTGATGGAACGATTACCTCAGGGTGCCGCCGGAGTATTGCTCAACCGCAGTCACCAATTTCACGATCTCATTCTCCCCATAAACGCTCAACAGAAACGCATATTCGACGCAATCGACGGTCATCGTACGGTCGCCGAGATTGTTGACTCTGTCAGTAGCAGAGGAGACTCGTCTCCGGCGCACGAATTTTTCCAGCAGCTATGGCGCTACGATCAAATTGTCTTCGATACATCATCCACCGATTTCACAGATTACTCATTGCCATAGTTGACAAATTCAAGCTTAACTCCTTCAGTAAAAAGATCCGGGTAATCTGCATAATCTGTGGATCAATGTTTTAGGAAAGTGGCGCCTTACAGATGTTGCCGGAGCGCTGAGACGCGTGAGGAGAGAACTCTTTTACGCCAGAGGCGTTCGCGAATCAGGAGCCCTGCGGTTTGCGCGCGAGGCGCCAGCGCCTACTCGCGAACACCTTCGGTGTATTAGCCTACCTTCTGTGTCGCGCTTCCGCCTCATCGAGCCAGCCGCGACGAAGATCACTTTCTGGGATTGAAGACAAATACGGCTTGATGTCAAGGATCGGCGTGCCATCGAGCATATCCACACCGACAACCTGCAAGTTAGCACCAACTCGAGCAATCAGCTTTACCACGGTGAGACCGATTGGGTTGGGCCGCCGCGGTGATCGGGTGGCAAACACACCGTGTGGTTTGGTGTCGGTAGGTGGTGTCCCAAGCAATTCGTAGCCATCAGAACGATCAAACACCCATAGCACGTACAGGTGTGAGAAACCCTCAATGTCAGTCAGCCCCGGCTCGTACTCTGGGAGAATTTCGAGAGTACCTTCAGCCTGATGTTGCGCGCCGAATCCTTTTGGGATTTGTGCAGTCTCGGAATATTGACTTCGGATAAAACCGATAGGTCGCATCACAACGGTATTATTCATAGGTCGGATTCGGCTTAGGCACTGCCGCGCTAGTTGCGGGGGTATTCGCGAACCACTCTTCAGGCCAGTTCGACGCTTGTGGGCCAAGTCAATTTTATTTTCGCTCGATGTAAACGGGATCGAAGGCGCGGGTAGTGTGCTCGGTCACGCTCGGCACACCCTCGGGGAGAGCTGGAGTCTGCCTGGCGTCAAGTTCATTCGTGGCTCGCTGCGGCAATTTCATCGCCTCGATTTGATGATTGCGACGTTGCTGGCGGAACAGCATCGAAACA
>DATFRK010001006.1:0-3340 GCA_035263325.1 Pyrinomonadaceae bacterium
CGAACTAGCCAGGCGGGACGCGATGACCTACCTTCGCAGTATCGACCGCGAGTCTTCGCTTGTGGCTGCCTCGAGTAATATTGCCCAACAAGCACTTGATCTAGGTAAGGCGCTCAATGTGGACGACCCTGTGCTGAACACCGTGTTTCCCACCCCGCCTAATGCGCCTAATGGGACCACTCTTGGAAATCAACTGAAACAGGTCGCAAAGCTGATCAAGTTCAATCTCGGTAACGGTGTACCGGCCCTGTCACGTCAGATTTTCTTCTGTTCATTGGGAGGCTTTGACACGCACCAAGGGCAGGTGGCCACGCAGTCAAACCTGCTAACCCAAGTGGGCGAAGCCCTGAAGGCGTTCTACGATGCTACAGTTGAGCTCCAAGTCGAATCGCAAGTCACCACTTTCACGCTTTCCGACTTTGGACGCACATTCCAGCCAGCCGGGTCAGGGGCCGCTGTCGTCGGATCCGACCATGCATGGGGTAATCACCACCTGGTCATCGGTGGATCCGTGCTTGGCGGTGATTTCTATGGTGTGCCCGGCGTTAACGATACTGTGTTTCCGACGCTTCGGTTGGGCGGCCCCGACGATACCGATACCCGCGGTCGGTGGATACCGACGACTTCGGTCGATCAATACGGCGCTACCTTGGCACGGTGGTTTGGAGTCGATGAGGCCAAGATCGACACAGTCTTTCCAGAACTGAGGAACTTCTCTATTCGTGATTTGAGGTTTATGTTGTGAGTTTTGTAGGGACCGGCTTCAGCCGGCCCGCGCCGGCTCAAGCCGGCGTCTACAGAACTCATCACTCCTAACGATTCTTCTTCACAAAGAGATGTCCCCCATCCATTCTGCCCGTTCTGACCCAAATGAAACGGAAACCTGAAACCAGGAGAAGGTAATGACTAAGTTTTTGCTAACGGCAGCAATGGTGATGTGTCTGTGTTGTGCGATGCCTGCTTTTTCCCAAACGCCGAGAGCCGAAGTCTTTGGCGGCTACTCTTGGGCACGCCAAGGTGGCGTCAATATCAGCAAAGGCTGGAACGGATCAGTCACAGGCAATTTCAATCATTGGCTTAGCTTGGAAGGAGATGTCAGTGGTCACTACTACGCACTCGATACGCCTGGTATGGTTGTCCAGGGGAACGTCCATTTCCTGAGCTACCGCTTCGGCCCCAAGTTTTCGTTCCGATCCGAGGACAGCCCAGTGACACCATTTGCACATTTCTTGGTTGGCGGAGTAAGAACAACGGTAACCGGTAGTGGCTCTGTCCTTGGCATGAACTTCAACGTCTCTCAAAGTTCGAATGATTTGGCCAGTCTGATCGGCGGCGGCATCGACATCGGAAAGGGTAGTGTCGCTATTCGTGCGATCCAGGCCGATTATTCGGCATTCCAGGTAATCGATCCCTTCGGCGTATCAATGAGAGCGAACGGCGTGCGCCTGTCAACTGGCATCGTGTTCCGATTCAGGTAAACCTGGAGTCCGTTTAAGTTGTCCGCACCAATTGCTTCAACTTCTCCGTGTCCTCGAGCGCTCCGCGAGCATGCCAACCCATTATGAAAAACTTGATGCAGGCTTGCATGACGTCGAGGGCACGCTCTATATCAAGGTTGCCGTCACGGACGAAACTTTCAACGTCTCCAAGAGTACTGAATCGGCGGCCAGTCTGAAGAGCTGCTGCGACGCCGCACAAATGCATTCGAATTAAGTCGCAATCAGCCGCTTTAAGGAACGCTCGTAATTCCTGTCGATGATCCGCTGCAGCGGCCTCCCGTGATAGGCAGGCCTGTAGTATCTCCGTTGTCAATCGTTCAAGGCTGATATTTTCGTACATGATCCCGATCCTTGGGAGTTATGCGGACACGTGGCAGTTGCTCGACCATCGCCGCCTCGATTGTCCGGAGTTCGACTGCTTTCGCTCTCAAAGTCGTCGCCTCAGCTGTTAACCAGTCTGCGCGCCTGCGCTGATGCTCTCGGACATCGTCGGCAAAAGAATCCAGGTCCACCAGAATCTCTTCAACAGACGTTTCATTTGCGTTCGCCCATTGATCGTAAAGGGTCGCTATTTCTGATAGCGATTTCATAGGTTCCTCCATGAACATATGGCTCGCTTGCGCGTTGATACCGAAATGGTTGGGCAGGCGACCTACCAAACCACAAACCGTTGATGAGACTAATAGTCAGGAACCCAACTTGACCAAATTTGACACAACACGTTGACATCGAGCGACACAGATTCGGTCGCAGAAGCGCGCCGGGTAGTGACTGCTGAATTTGCAGGCTTGAATTAATTTGACCGCCCCGTGACACGTTCCTACAGTGTCGTGACGATTTTGCCTTAAGGAGAGTTTTAGGATGAAAACAAGATGTTTAGTACTTTGCATTTTAGTGACGCTGGCCTTTGCAGGTTCGGCCTTTTCTCAGAATGGTGGCGTCGAGGTTTTTGGCGGCTATAGCTATCAACACATGAACACTCAAGGCCTGAATGGTTTTAATGCCGCTGTGACTGGTAACCTTTCCCGTATGCTTGGTATCACTGGCGAGATTTCCCGTCACTCAATGAGCATGTCGACGGCGGTGATTGATCCTTTCGATCAGAGCGTGAGTGTGATCGACGCGAATGCGAGTATTCTCGGCTTGCGGTTTGGTCCGAAGATCACCAGCCACATGAACGACACAGCAAGTTTCTTCGTTCAGCCCCTAATCGGCATGTATCGACTGTCTGCCGGCGGCAGCGTCTCGGGTATCACGGGTAGCACTTCCGCGACTGGATTCACGACAGCGATGGGCTCTGGATTTGACCTTCGCGTCAGCCCTCGGATTGCCGTTCGTCCGGCGCAGATCGACTGGATCTATCTCCGCAGTACCGATTTACTCGGCGTTGCGACTGGAAACTCGAACGGATTCCGCTATTCAGGCGGCGTCGTCGTTAAGTTCTGAAGACTTGCACTTCCTTAGCTGAGTACCGGTCCCCAAAAGACCGGTACTCAACCTTTCTCTTACGTCTGCACTGAAACCGCAACCACTCATTACTGAAGGACCTCTTTTTGTGAGGATGCAGGCTGCTGGACTTCGTAAACCTGTTGTACCTTTGCTACGTACTCCTGTGCGGATTGCTCCGAAGTTGGATTGTCGGCGAAAAAGCCGTTATATCGTTTCACACCTTCCCAAAGGCCGAATTGTCGAACGTAATTCTTAAGAATGCGGGCCCCGAAATCGATGTTGTCCTCGATCCTAAGGAGGTTGATGCCCTCGCGATCCGCAGTTTGCCCCCAAGTCGGCAGGTGAATTTGCATAATGCCAATCGCATCTTTACCCGAAATAGCGAACTGGTT
>DATFRK010001007.1:0-6540 GCA_035263325.1 Pyrinomonadaceae bacterium
TCGCGACTCAGTGGTGGTGAAGGCGAATGACCCCTGCGTTAGGTTGTTACTGTTCTCGTTCTTACTTTCAAAGCCCCATTCACCGCCGAACTTGAACGTGTGATTGTTCTTGGTCCAGGTCAACACGTCGCGCACCACCTGGCTCCGATAACGAATCGCGAATTTCTGCAGCGACCCGGCGGAAGTGATGCCGGTGATACTAATCGAGGGAATGGCGTCGTTGTTGTTTTCTGGAAAAACCTCGGGAATGTTGGGGTTCCCGTAATCAGAACGGCGCCCTTTACCTGAGAGCTCCGAGCCGATGAAGTTCTGCGAGAAGTTGTAACTAGCTTCGTTGACTACTGTAGGCGATATGATTCGCGTGTAGTTGATGGCCAACAATTGACCCGGAATTCTCGTGTCAGTAGTGGCTATATTCGGCAGGTTGATGTTCTGGAAAAGGCCTCCGGTCTCCTGCGTGACGTTGAGGTCGTGGGTGTAGCGACCGAAGATCCGGTTATTGTCATTGAATACGTGGTCGACGCGAATAACCTCCTGCCGCGTGTCCTGCAAATTCACCGGACTGAAAGTGAACGTGTTGCTGCCGCTGTTTGGTGTGGGCCAAATTGGGAGCAACTGTTGCGCCTGCGGGCTGAGATCACTCGTCGGAATGATGTTGTTGCCATAGGCACGACCGTCACCACGGAAGATCATATTCTGCCGGGCCTGGATTGTGTTGCCGCTGGTGTCGATCACATTGAAGGGTGTAGTAGTACAGGTACCCACACCGGGTGTAGTGCACTGAGTATTAGTGGTGCTGCGGAACAACGGCAAACCAAGACTCGAGGAGAAATCACCAGCCCGTTGGGCGGCCGTAAAAACCGTGGCGGTGCTGGCAGTTGTAGCGCGACGAATCCGCCGTGCATCCTGAGAGTAAAAGAAGAAAGTCTTGTTCTTGGCCTTAAATAGCGCCGGTCCACCCTCGCCGAAACGCGGCAGCGTGACTGGCCCGCTCACCGTGCCGCCAAAGGTGTTGTAACGAAGTTTTGGCACTGGCGCGAGCGGGTTGCCATCGGCCCCGCGTCCACGTCGGTTATTAAAGAACGAGTTGGCGTTGAAGCGATCGTTACGCACAAACTCATAGAGCGAGAAATGATAATCGTTGCTCCCGCCGCGGGTAACCATGGTGACGGTACCACTGCCTGAACGACCTACCTCTGCAGTGTAGTTAGAGCTCAACACTTTGAACTCTTTAATGGAATCAATTGTTGGCGTCGAAAGCAGGGTGATGTTGGAACCACCGTCGGTGTTGTTCACACCATCGACAAAATAGTTGACGCCGTTGCGGCGCATACCATTGATTGAGATGCTGGTACGATTGCTCAAGCCCAGCGAAGTTTCATCGGCGAGATCTGAGCTCACCCCAGGAACGAGTTCCGTAAGCTTCAAAAAGTCGCGGTTATTCAGCGGCAGTTCTCGCACCTGGGCGCCGGAGATCAGCGATTGACCTGTCGGACTCTCCTGGATAAGCGGAGCATCGTCAGTCACGAGCACGGTCTGACTGATGTCGCCGGCTTCGAGCACGATGTCTATTGGTCGGCGGTCCTTCGCATTTAGAGTCACTGTCTGTTCGTAGCGTTTGAAATTCGCTTGCTCTACGACGACAGTGTAGGTACCGGGCACGAGGGGTGTGACAACGTAGTTGCCATCCTCGTTCACCTGAACCCGCCGCTCGGCATTTGTATCTTTGTTTTTGACGATGACTGTCGCACCGGGAATGATCGCTCCCGCGGAATCAGTCACCCGTCCAGTAATGGTCGCAATTGTTTCTTCTTGTGCAAAAACGGGCACAGCAGAAAACAAGCAGATCATGAAGACGATGAGGCTGTAGAGCCCAGTCTTGCGATTATCTTTCATAGCACGATCCTCTCTCTACGTAGATAAGATAGTCTTATCGGATTCTGTTCAAACTTTCCCTGAGCGGTCTCTGGCGTGGCAATGATCAGGACCATGATGTCAACCGGACGAGCGTCACAGGCACAACTCGCAGAGACCAGGGGATGATGACTCATGTCCTTTTCGTGGAACCTTACAAATCGTTGCAGCCAAGATTCTTCAGAATAATGGATGCCGTTTAGAATTTTGAACGTGCAATTCTATTTGGTCGTGGTAGCTTTTCGCGTTGATGTCCAGTTCAGTCAACAATTATCGGCTCAACAACTCCAGCTCTCGAAATCAGATCCGCAATTGCGGAGTCCTCTAATTAAGTTAGATTTAACAGGCAATCCCTGTGCGCCTGCTCACTCTAGAACACCTATCACTGCGTGGCGTTCTTGAGTGATTGGTAGCCGTGCCCGAGTAAAGCAACCCCTGGGCGCGCGGCTGTCAACTGATCACCTAGCAGCACAACTTCACCGTTGACCAACACATAACTTAGCCCCAAGGGAAACTGATGCGGGTTGTCATAGGTAGCCCGGTCGATGATCTTGTTCTTGTCAAAGATCACCAGGTCGGCAGCGAAACCCTCGCGAACAAATCCACGATCACTCAAGCCAAAAGTTTGCGCCGGCAGAGAAGTCATTTTGCGCACCGCATCTTCCAGCGAGATCAGTTTCAACTCGCGCACATAATGGCCCAGGACGCGGGCGTTGTTACCATAGCCTCGCGGGTGCGGCACACTCTCGTCAGCCTGTCTGACACCACTGTCTGAAGCGATCATGGTGAACGGCTCTTTCATAATCCGCTGCACATCGTTCTCATCCATGCCGTGATAGATCATTCCGGCGCCGCCCGCTTCGTACATCTTCACAATCTGTTCGATCTGACTTTGAACGTCAGTCTTGCCAGTGACCTCTTTGGTGATTCGCGCAATTGATTTCCCGTTAAAGGACTGGTCAGGTTCGTAGGATGCGACCACCGCGTAGTCGTAGTCCTTAAAGCCACTGCGACTCAATCCTTCGGTCATCTCGGCAACAACTCGCTCCCGTGTTCCCGGCTCAGCGAGTCGTTTCTTAGCTGCCTCAAAGCCGCCGGCGCGCAACCAGGCAGGTAAACGAGAATCGAGTGACGTTGAACTCGCCGTGTAGGCATACTGATCGACTGTCACCCTGAGACCACGCGTGCGGGCTGCCTGGACCAGGCCGATCGTCATGGGACTCTGACCCCAAAGTTTTCGGTTGCTGATCTTGAAGTGAGAGATTTCCACCGGGAGTCCAGCCTGCTCTCCGATTTGAATACTCTCCTTGATAGCATCGGCCACAAACTCGCCCTCATTCCGCATGTGCGTAGCGTAAAGGCCACCGTAGTGGGCCGCTACTTTCGCGAGGGCGACTATCTCATCGGTCTTGGCATAAATCCCGGGAACGTAAATCAGACCAGTAGAAAGACCGACTGCGCCATCTTTCATTCCCTGCTCGACCACCGCTTCCATCTGTTTCAACTCATCAGGAGTTGGCGCGCGATCATCAAGGCCCATCACCTTGCGTCGCACTGAACCGTGAGCGATCAAGGTGCCGAGATTAACCGTGATGGGTATTTCCTTCAGGCGACCGAGAAATTGGGCCACGTCTGTGGTTGATGTACCGCAGTTCCCGGTAATCAATGAAGTCACGCCCATGCGGATGAAGTTTTCCGCGGCGGGAAGACTGTAGATAGATTCGACGTGGGTATGAACGTCGATAAAGCCTGGCGCGACTATCTGCCCCTGGGCGTCAATAGCTTGACGCGCCTCGGAGGCTTTAATCTTTCCGAGGCGCGCGATCCTGCCGTCTTTAATAGCAATGTCCGCTTTGAATGCCGGCTTACCACTGCCGTCGATGACCCTGGCGTTCCGAATTACCAGGTCGTAAGGGGTGGGCTGTGAGGCGGAACTCACCGGGTGAACTATTGCTGCCGGCAACGTTAGCACGCACACCAGCAGCAATAATGTCCAGCAGAATTTCATCAAAGCAGTGCTACTTCGCAAAGCGTAATTCGTTATTCAACAGAGTGACTAAAAACTGAGCTTGCCGGAAAGCTGGATCCGGCGCGCATTGTTGGTGACAGTGTCGTTGATACGACCCCAGGTGGTTGACGTAATTAATGCCGTTGGGTTGTCGAACGATGGATTGTTCAACACGTTCCGGGCATCAAGTCTGAAGTTGAAGCTGACCTTCTCAGTGATTCTGAACTCCTTCGAAAGCGAGGCGTCCCATTGGAAGTAATACGGCGCAAGAAAGAAGTTGCGACCGGTGTTTCCAATCGAGCCCGGGGTCGGCGCTGAGAACAACGCGCGCGTAGCTGAATCGAACCAGAAGTTCTTACCACTTTCCAAAGTTAGGTTACCAATATCTCGAGAACAGCCGGTGCAGTCCGCGGTGGACTGCACGACGTTACTGAGAGTGTTCGCCCCGGAATATACCGTGAACGGTCTGCCCGACATCAGGATGACTGTTCCAGACATGAACCAGCCGCCAAGGATTTGATCGACAATCGCCGGCGCATTGGATAGGTAACGACGCCCCTTACCAAATGGCAGATCGTAGGTATAGGTTCCCTGGAAGACGTGGCGCCGATCAAAGTCGGACCACGCATAGTTCAGGTTGCGATCGCGCAGATCGAATGGTGTGCTCGAAGCGGACTGCACCGATCCGGTCGTCACGCCGCTGAGGGCCGGATCCCACGAGCGATTGTCTTTCGACAACGAGTAGGTGTAGCCAAACTGGAAGCCCAGGCCCTGGTTGATGCGTCGTTTGAAGATCAACTGTAGGCCGTGGTAGTTCGAGTAGTCGTTGCTATCAAAGATGTTGAAGCCGCCCGTAAATTGCGGATACGGCTGCAACAGGAACGGAAAGCCGTTGATATCAACCAGCCGTTGGCCCACTTGCGCATTGGTGCAAATTCCTGCTGTAACGTCTGCGGCTACGCATGTTTTTTGTGAAACACTGATCGCTGCGGCACCAACACTGCCCTGAGTGATAGGGGTCGTATTCAGCGCCCTGAACCTGGCAGTACCGCCGTTATTCGTCGCACTACCCGACATTAACAGATTGATCATCGGGCTGTTGTAGGTGGAGCTGGCCCTCACTTTATTGAAAGCGTCGAGGAAGCTTGACTCGCTCAGCCCCGGGATGGAGGCAAAGATATTCGCCTGGTTGACGTTGTAGCCACCCAGCAGGTGAACCGCATGTTTGCCGATGTAGTTAACTTCAACTACGTTCTTCCAAATCTCGCGTTGGAAGCTCAGTGACCATTCATGAATCTGGGGAAACTGCAGATCGGGATCGATCGCGTTGATTGAGGCAGTGCTGAACTTTGCCGGCTGTTGCAGAACCGAAGGCGGAGCTGAAGGCGTCAAACCTGCGATCACTGGGCCAACGTTGCGATATAGACCGCCCGCCGCACCGAAGTTCGAATTTGTAACGGCGACATTGTTCCCCGGCGTGTTCTGAAAGATGAACGAGCCAAACAGGAAGGTGGCAAATCGATCGGAAGCCATCCGGTAATTACCACGAATCGAGGTCTTGCCAGTCTTGAAAGGATCCCAGGCAAATCCCACCGAAGGCAGGAACTTGCTGTAATCGTTTTTGAAGACATCACCCTCGACCCAGCGAATCGTATTTGAGGCGGGCGCGCCAAGTTTGACCGGCTGATCCGGCACCAGGATCGGACGACCATTAATACTCGGATGTAGCTTCGCTTCCCAACGCAAGCCAAGGTCAAAAACCAGGTTTGGTCTGAAGCGCCAGTTGTCCTGGAAGTAGAAATCCAACTCCGGGTACGTCGCCTGGTTTAACCAGCGTGTTCCCGCAGGGCCAAAGGTCGTGCCATCGGAGACAAAAGCCTGCGAGACCGATCCGACTCTTCCCAGTTCATCGGCAATGGTCGATTGTAAGCGCGATAGATCGTTTGAGTTTATGCTCGTGGCGCCGGCAGTTGGTAAGTTGAACCCGGTAAAGCTCGCCGCGCTCGTACTCAAAGTAACTGTTGGCTCAATCGCTATATTTTGCACACCCGACCGATCATCGTTATGCCGGTTGAAGCGGAAGTTGATGCCACCTTTAAGCGTATGCGAACCGCGAACGGAGGTAACGTTGTCGATGAACTGCAGCGTTCGAACGCCTCGCGCGTTGTATGAAAAGTTCGTGTTCGCTGTCGCTACGTTCAGAAACGCGAAGGGTAGATTTGGATCCGGTTGCGGTGTCGCGAAACTAAAGAAATACTTGCTGATGCCAAAGATGAACTCGTTGGTCAACGTTGCCGTTGGTGACCAGCGATAGTTGATGGCCAGGTTCTTTGGCGTGCGCGACGTGTCTACGAAATTGGGTGAACCCGGGAAGATGGGCCGACCACCATTGGCGGAATCACCCAAACTTGTCTGCGAGCCTTGAGCGTAACGAACATACAGCAGGCTGCTACTCGTCAGGTTGAAATCAAACTTCGAGACAAAGTCATACTGCTTCTCATGTTGTGGCGAAGCGAAGTTGAAACCGGCCGTGTTCAAGCCATCACCGACCGTGAAATTGTTAGGTAACGGCATCGCCTTGAGAAATCCGCCAAGCGTGGGATCGATACCCGTTCCAG
>DATFRK010001008.1:0-6688 GCA_035263325.1 Pyrinomonadaceae bacterium
ACTAGCTCGAGTGCGATGACCGAAATGGTGGCGACCCACGACCACCGGCGACCGGAAAAGCCCGACGCATTCAGCAACTCGTTGACGTTTGCGGCGAAGGTGGTAATGACAGCCAACTTCGCCACCGCAGTGAAAAGAAACAAAGCAGCGAGCGCGAAGCGACTAATGCGAACAATCCACTTAACCATCGTGATACTGTCAACGCTTATGTCTAAAACCAACCGCCTTCTAACTAAAATCCTATCACTGGAAATACCGCACTGCTGTCGAACCTCAGGCTGCCAGTGAGACAACTTTTTCCGCAGCGTCTTTCATTCCATTCGCCACCGTAAAGTTGAGCCCGGAGTCGCGAATTACTCTTTGCCCTTCCTCAACGTTGGTGCCTTCAAGCCGGACCACCACCGGCACCTTGATACCGAGATTCTTAGCCGCCTCCACTACACCGCGGGCCACCATGTCGCAACGCACGATACCGCCGAAGATGTTGATCAATACTGCCTTTACATTTTCGTCTGCCAGCAGAATCCGGAAGGCCGCCTCGACTCGTTCCTGTGAGGCGCCACCGCCGACGTCGAGAAAGTTTGCCGGTTCTCCACCGGCCAGCTTGATGATGTCCATCGTAGCCATCGCCAGGCCCGCACCGTTAACCATGCAGGCGATGTTGCCGTCAAGCTTGATGTAGTTGAGATCAAACTTGGAGGCTTCGATCTCGAGTGGTTCTTCTTCGTTTAGATCTCGCAGATCAAGAAATTCCTTGTGCCTGAACAGCGCGTTGTCGTCGAAGTTTACCTTCGCGTCCAGGGCTATGAGTCGATTGTCTTTGGTCAACAGGAAGGGATTGATCTCCAGCAGCGAAGCGTCCATTTGTTCGTAAGCAGAATAAAGCGACTGCATGAACTTCACGGCCTGGTTAATCAACGGCGCCGGCAAGCCCAAACCGAACGCCAGTTTTCTCGCTTGAAAGGCGCGGAAACCCACGGCTGGATCGATCGTCTCCTTCATAATCTTTTCCGGCGTCTTGGCGGCTACTTCTTCGATGTCCATTCCCCCGGCAGACGAGGCCATGAACACTGGTCTACCAGAGGCGCGGTCCAACACGATGCCCAGGTAAAACTCTCGGTCGATAGGCAGTCCTTCTTCAATGAGGAGTACCCGTACTTCTCTGCCTTCCGGTCCAGTTTGGTGTGTCACCAGTTTCATCCCCAGCATTTGCCGGGCAAGGTCTTCAGCCTCGCCGGCACTCTTGGCTAATTTCACACCGCCACCCTTGCCCCGTCCGCCCGCGTGTATCTGTGCCTTGACGACAACGACGTCAGTACCTAATTCCTTAGCGGCGTGATATGCCTCTTCGGGAGAACGAGCCACCAGACCGCGCGGTACAGCAACGCCAAACTTCCTTAATAGTTCTTTTCCCTGATACTCATGAATTTTCATCTGTAAACCTCAGCGACTCGCAGACGTTGAAATGGAATAGATTACTTGTGTGGAGCGCCGTTGAGTGTAGCCGTGGGTGGGGTTGACTGCAAGCGAGGCATTTTGCGCGTACCCGACGTGCGTTGGGCATGGTGCAGTGATCGCGATTCAGTAGCCACGGTGCAGTAGCCCGACTGTCAAGGAGGGCTCGCGCAACAATGCCAGCCCTCCTCGACAGTCGGGCTACTGCACCGTGGCTACTGCACCGCGTCTTGGGGGAGCTTGCTTCAGGCCTATAACCAGCAGATCATTCTCTTTCACTTGAGGAGGAACTCACCATGAGCGAAGTTGTCGTTAGCTCACTCATCAACTTACAGAACGAAGTTCATTTCGGCGATGGTCAGGTCATGATTACCGATGAACCGATCGATGCCGGCGGCGACGGCGCGGGAGCCGATCCATATACCTTGCTGCTCGCAGCACTCGGCAGCTGCATTTCCATGACCACCACACTTTACGCGCGCCGGAAACAATGGCCCCTCGAAGGAGTAACCGTTCGTTTACGTGAGCGACGAATCCATACGAGCGATTGTGAGGAGTGTGATCAGAACAAGGAGGGCTACGTGCACCGCATCGAGCGCGCAGTTAGCTTCAAAGGAAATCTTTCTCCAGAACAACTCGCGCGTCTTCATGAGATCGCCCACAAGTGCCCAGTGCATAGGACGCTGACGGCGCAGATTGTGATCAGTGAACTTAGGGATTTTTGATTTTTGATTTTTGATTTTTGATTGCTGAGTTTGGCTAGGCCCTGGGTCTTTGGTCTTGTCTTGCGTCTTGCGCCTTGCGCCTTGCGTACTTGAGTCTTAAGCATTGACATTTGGGTCTCTAGACTTTGTTATCCTGGCGGTGAGATCTGAGATCTGAGATCGGAGATCTGAGATCTTGCCGACAACAAAAGACAAAGACCGGAAGACCAAAGACCAAAAACAAAGGACTCTCAACCATAAAGTTGAGAGCCCTTCTTCTAGAACTTTGGTCGGGACGCCGAGATTCGAACTCGGGGCCTCACCCACCCCAAGGGTGCGCGCTACCAGGCTGCGCCACGTCCCGTTTCCGGTCTCTTAGTATCCCGTCAACGATTGAATTGTCAAACGTGCCTGGGAACTGGACCGCTAATTTGCTTTGCCCTTGTTCTCTTTCTCGAGCAAGCTGAGCAACTCACGCAACTCAGAGGCGAGTCGCTTTAGACCCTGTTTTTCTTCGTCTGTTCGCGGAGCAACTCGCGAGGGCGGCAAGGAAAAGGCGGCCTCAGTGGCGACAGCGGGTTCGGTCACCCCATTGCCTTCGTCTTCAGCGCCGACGACTTTCAGTTTGCCGCCACCACGTAGCTCATTTGTCAGCCGTTTCTTGGCGCCGGCAATCGTGTACTGATCTTCGTAAAGCAATTCCTTGATACGCAAGGCCATCTCAACGTCCCGCTTTCGATAGACACGTTGTCCAGCCCGGTTCTTTTGCGGAGCCAACATCGGAAACTCCGACTCCCAGTAGCGCAAAACGTGGGCCTGCACACCCGCGAGTTCGCAAACCTCTCCAATCTTAAAAAACAGTTTTTCGGGTATGGCTACGGCGGGACGGCTCATATTCTGCAGCACCGTTTGGAACTCTTCCGCACCTTGGATCGGGAAAGTTGGAAGACAAATGGCGAGTTTGCCAGCAACTGCTACTGAAGCCCCATGTTACCGAGGTAACTTTGACCTGTCAATACTTACACTTAGCCCACCTTACTTAAAACTAATTCTTAAAAGTAATCCCTAAGGGATGAACTCCTAAACTGCACCGAGTAGCACGGTGGACGCAGCAATGTCTGGATGTTTATAATCCGCTGTCTACGTAAAAACCCCCGGAAGGGAAGCTCCAGCAAGTGACAACCTCGCCGACCGCCTTTCGCCTAGCCTCCCGGCTCGAAGAGGTTGGATTCTCAGACATCGTCAAGCTTCGCAATCGAATAATGGAGCTGCGCGGTCAGGGCGCTCAAGTTTTTCAATTTGAGGGCGGCGAACCGTTCATGGCAACGCCTGATTACATCAAGGCGGCCATGAAACGAGCGTTGGATGACAACAAGACTCGCTATGCACCGTCGTCGGGCATTCCTGAGTTGCGCAGCGCAATCGCAGAAAAACTCCGCCACCGAAACCAGATGCCCGCCCAGGAGAGCGATGTGATAGTGGTGAACGGCGGCATGCAGGGACTCTTCGGAGCTTTTCAGAGTGTGATTAATCCGGGTGATGAGGTACTTCTTTTTTCACCGTTCTGGACGCCGATCAAAGACCTGATTGCTCATTGCCAGGGCCACATGGTCCTGGTACCGACCAAAGAAGCACGCGAAAAAGGTTTCGCCGCGACGCTGGCGCGTTACACCACTGACCGGACCAAGCTGATCTACTTCAACACACCGCAGAACCCTTCCGGCGTTGTCTTCAACCAGGAAGAAACAAAAGCGGTCGCCAACTTCGCCATGGATCGTGACCTGGTCGTCCTGGCTGATGAAGCGTACGAAGATCTGGTCTACGATGGTGAGCACTTATCAATCGCTTCCCTGGAGGGAATGTTCGAACGAACGATCACCTCCTTCACCTTTTCCAAATCCTATGCGATGACAGGTTGGCGGCTCGGCTATGTGGTGGCTGCCGAACCATGGATGACTGGCCTGAAGAAGACGACGCTTTATTCCTCTAATGGAGTTTCAACGCCAACGCAGTGGGCCGGACTGGCCGCGATCAACGCGGAATACGAAACAATAGAAAAGTACAAGCAAGCATATCGTGTTCGCCGCGATCTACTTTTGTCCGGACTGAATGAACTTGGTCTCTCGTGTGAGAAACCTCCTGGTGCGTTCTATGCCTTTCCCGATGTTAGCCGGATCACTCACGATAGTCGCGAGGCGGCAGAAATCTTGTTGGACCGTGCCAAAGTCGCTGCGGTACCCGGCATAGTTTTTGGTCCAGATGGCGAAAGTCATTTACGCTTTTCTTTTTCCACCTCAATCGAAATCATCGAAGCAGGTTTGGATTCACTTCGTCGCAACCTTTAGAAGGATGAAGGCTGCATGAAGGATGAACTAGGAAAACCGTCTGCCGCGAAGCAAACGACTCTCTCAGCACTGGAATCCCCGCGCGGCGAATTCGACTTCATAAGCAAACTGCGCGCGCGCACTGCCTCAGTAAAACATTCAATCACGCCAGGACACTCAGGACTTGTTTGCGGCATCGGTGACGACGCCGCCGTGATCCGTAGTGCGAACGGCAAAGACACTGTTGTTACTGCTGATCTGTTAGTCGAGGACATCGACTTTCGCCGCACCACCACGCCGCCACTTCTCCTGGGCCACAAGGCGCTCGCTGTGTCGTTATCCGATGTGGCGGCGATGGGAGCCCGCCCACGTTGGTCAGTGCTCTCTGTTGGCGTTCCGGAAGACATCTTCCAATCAGACTTTGTCGACCAGTTGTACGAAGGTCTCCTTAGCCTGGCCGCTCGCTATGATGTTCAGCTGATCGGGGGCGACACGTCTCGTACCAGCGAGAAGATCGTCGTTGATTCAACGTTAATCGGTGAGTGCGACTCCGGATTTGCAGTGCATCGCTCCGGCGCAAAACCCGGTGACCTCATTTTTGTTACCGGAACCCTGGGTGGAGCGGCTGGGGGACTCCGGCTGATCGAACGCGGCGCTCACGTAGCGGATCAGAATCTTACTCCCTCTGAAACAGACTCGCTGGACCATTTGCTGCTCCGCCAGTTGCGACCCGAACCACGCGTTGGTTGGGGACTGGTGCTGGGCCAGGAGCGTTTGACTGCGGCGCTGATTGATATTAGCGACGGTCTGTCGTCTGATCTGAATCATCTGTGTGAGGCGAGTGGAGTAGGCGCCTATCTCGAGGCCAGTAGAATCCCCATCGATACAGACGTGGCTGATTTGTGTGGCCGGCGCGCACTCGATCCTTTGCAGCTGGCGCTAAATGGAGGTGAGGATTTTGAGCTGCTGTTCACTGTTAGACCAGAACTGGCGGCGAAGTTACCTCGAAAAGTTGATGGAGTGCCGATAACTCAGATTGGCGAAATCAAAGAGCGCTCACTGGGCATCAAGATTTCGGAAGGCACCCGCGTCTGGGAACTGAAGCCCGGCGGCTACGAACACTTTTCATAATTGCCGATTGCGAATTGCCAATTGTCGATTCAACTCAAATGAAGTGCGCAGTTGGGAAGGGTGGCAAGCGGGCCCTACACTCAACTCGGCTTGTGGCTCCCAGCGCGCCCCCGCTTGATCTCAATATATTAATCAGACTAACACAACTTTCGCTTCCAATTAGTTTTGCAAGGCAGATGCTGGCGGGGGCGCGCTACGGACCATAAAAGGGGGTTGAGTGTGGCGCCCGCTTGCCACCCTTCCCAACTGCGCACTTCATTTGAGTTGAATCGACAATTGGCAATCGGCAATTGGCAATTATCTCCGCTTCCCTTATCCTCATTGGCCTATATGCTTAGAGTTCGCAACACACTTTCCGGTCGCATCGAGGAGTTTCGCCCCATGAAGGAGGGCGAAGTTAAGCTCTATTACTGCGGTCCAACCGTTTGGGAATATGGCCACATAGGTAACTTTCGCTCGGCAGTCGCGGCCGACATCCTCCGTCGTTATCTGAAATTCAAAGGCTTCCAAGTGACGCACGTGATGAATATCACTGACGTCGAAGACCGCATCATCGCCAAGTCGCAACAGGCAGGCCAGACCATCGATGAATACACCGCTAAGTACATCGAGGCGCTGTGGGAAGACTTTGATGCCCTTGGTTGCGAGCGACCAGAAGTGGTGCCCCGCGCAACTCGTCATATCCCCGAGATGGTCTCCTTGATTGAGAAGCTGCTAAGCACCAATCACGCTTACCGTTCCGATGGCTCAATCTATTATCGGATTGCATCGTTTCCCGAATACGGCAAGTTGTCGAAGATCAACTTTGCCGGAAATATCGCCGGCGGTAGTGATCGCATCGACACTGACAAGTACGAAAAGGAAGACGCTCGCGACTTTGCCCTCTGGAAGGATCCGGCAGCTGAAACTGAACCGGCCTGGGAGACAGAGATCGGTCGCGGCCGACCAGGTTGGCACATTGAATGCTCAGCGATGTCGATGAAATATCTCGGTGAGACGTTCGATATCCACGCCGGGGGCGTCGACCTGGTTTTCCCACATCATGAAAATGAGATTGCCCAAAGCGAAGGCGCC
>DATFRK010001009.1:0-6844 GCA_035263325.1 Pyrinomonadaceae bacterium
ATCGAGATACGCAAGTGCGCCACAATTTCGGAAGCTAGCAAAGGCGACTTTTGCATCTTCGCCGCCGGGGCACGTTCCTCTCCCGCCGCTACCATATTGAAACGCTCACAGGTCGTTGTAGCCGAAAAACCTGAGTCGCTCGGCCTGGTTCCCAGCAAAGACAACGGTCACAATATTTTGCTGGCCTATGGGCGCGACCAACGCGGGCTCGTCTACGCACTGCTCGATCTTGCGGATCGCGTCGACTCCGGGACCGCTGACGGCTCGCCCGCACTTTCGCTTGCTTCCTCTATTGTCGAAACTCCCGGCAACCCCATCCGCAGCGTCTTGCGACTCTTCGCCAGCGAAATCGAAGACAAACCCTGGTTCAACGATCGCGAGTTTTGGTCCTCCTATCTCACCATGCTCGCCAGCCAACGCTTCAATCGATTCAACTTGAGTCTTAGTCTCGGCTACGACTTTCTGCGACGCGTTAGCGATGCGTACTTTCTCTTCCCTTACCCATTCCTGTTTTCCGTGCCGGGCTACAACGTGCGGGTGCCACAATTGGACGATGCGGAACGCGATCGCAACCTGGCCCAATTGAAATTCATCAGCGAACAGACCGTGTTGCGTGGCCTGCAGTTCCAATTGGGTCTGTGGATGCATGGCTATGAATGGATCGACAGTCCGAACGCTAACTACACCATCAGTGGGCTAACGGCGGAAAACCATGGTCCATATTGTCGTGACGCCTTGCGACTGTTATTGCAGACCTGCCCGGCAATTGGTGGAGTAACGATCCGAACACACGGTGAGAGTGGAGTTGAAGAAGGTAGCTATCAGTTTTGGCAGACCGTATTTGAAGGTGTTGCTTCCTGCGGCCGGCGGGTGGAGATGGACCTGCACCCCAAAGGCTTGGACCAGACGATGCTGAACAACGCGCTCGCCACGCGCCAGCCCATCACCGTCTCGCCAAAGTTTTGGGCTGAACACCTGGGACTGCCTTATCATCAAACCGACATTCGTCAACTGGAAGTACCCGATCCCTCGAAGCAAACCAGTCGCTTGATGAATCTCAGTGAAGGTTCACGCAGCTTTATGCGCTATGGCTACGGCGATCTCTTGCGAGCAGATCGGAAGTGGAAAGTGATTCACCGCATTTGGCCGGGCAGTCAACGTCTGTTGTTATGGGGTGATCCCGAATTTGCAGCGGCGTATTCCAGGGCCTTCTCTTTTTGTGAGAGTGACGGTGCGGAGCTGATGGAACCGTTGACTTTCAAAGGTCGTCGTGGTTCGGGCCTGGCCGGCGATCGTTGCGCCTACGCCGACACCACTTTGCGAACGCGTTGGGACTGGGAAAAGTATGACTACAGTTATCGCGTGTGGGGTCGTTTACTCTACAACCCGGATTCCGATCCTGACCCCTGGCAACGTTACCTCCGAAAACATTTGGCCCAGGCTGATGCGGGTCCTTACGGTTCTGAGAAGAGTCGTGTCAAGAATCCTAACCAGCGAAAGGATTTGGAGTTGCTGGAAAATGCGCTGGCCAACGCGAGTCGCATCCTTCCCCTAATCACCACAGCGCACTTACCTTCAGCCGCAAACAACAACTACTGGCCCGAGCTGTATCTCAACCACTCGCTCTTCGATGCAGAGAATCGCGGCTCTTACAGCGATACACCAGTGCCGCGAGTATTCGGCAACGTGAGTCCACTCGACCCGCAACTGTTCTACCGGATCAACGACTTCGCCGACGATCTGCTGAATAGCTCATTAAACGGGAAGTACTCTCCCGTCGAAGTTGCGCAATGGCTTGACGAATACGCTAACGCTTCAACCAGGCATCCGCCGGCCGCGGATCTCTCACGGGGCAATGGTGGTCAACAGTTGGCCCATTCACCCGATCTTGGATCAACTCCTGATCTTCGTCGTCTCACCGCAGACATCTTGATCCAGGCCGGCCTTGGTCACTTCTTCGCTGCCAAGTTTCGCGCCGCTGTGCTCTACCGGCTTTTCGAGAAGACCAACGATCGCTCAGCGCTCGCTTCATCACTGGACCAATATCGGCTGGCCCGCAATCACTGGTCAGAGTTTGCCACCTACGCCAGGGACGTTTATTTGCCGGACATCACCGTCGGCGAACTGCCGCAACTCCATGGGCACTGGTTGGACCGTCTGGCAGCTATCGATAAGGACATCAAGGCACTGGCAACGAAACTGGAATCGCTTAACCTCAGCCAGTCAGCCGCTACCATTCCTCTTATTATCAAGAAAGTGCTGGGTCGCAACGAGCGCAGTACGCTGTCGTGCGAACACAATCCAGCTGGGCATTTTACGCCCGCCAAGCCAGTCGAAATCGATCTCAAAGTAGAGAAGCCCAACTCGACAGCAAAACTTTACTACCGTCACGTAACTCAAGCGGAACGATTTATGGTGACCGAGATGGAGCGCCGCAACTCCAACTATCACGCAGTCATTCCTGCTAACTACACGAACTCTCCTTATCCGTTGCAATACTACTTTGAAATAAAGACGGCCGCCGGTGAGAACTTGCTATTTCCTGGACTCGGAAAAGATCTTACGACTCAACCCTATTTCATCATCCGCCAATCCCCGGTCTGATCTTTTATTCGGCGGCGGATCATCCTGGGTAGATCGTTCCTGCTTCAACGAAACAGAGCGGATTCTCCCACCGATCCTCCGCATAGAATGACCGTTCACCCCACGGACGCACACTGATGCTGCCACCCGCCACTCCGTGCACGTCGTCGCCCGATAGGCAGCCGAGTTCCTTCGCCCGCGCAAATACCGCGTCCAGATCCTTTACGATGAAATACAGAGCCTTCGCTGCCGGGTGAGGCTTGCCCACCGCTGAAACGTCCACCACCTGTAACGTCACGGCGCCACAGGTGAAATAGCACCTCGATCCCGCTTGCTTCCGGCCCTCGAGACCAAACAACTTGCTATAAAACTCCGCTGCCTGGTCCAGATTTCCCACTTCCAGATTCAACCTGAACAGACTCGGTACATCTGCCTCACTTTTCTTCACCATCTTTTTCTTACTCGCCTTCTTCTTGATCGGTTTTTTCGTACTTGCTTTCTTCTTAGTAACCATTGTCCCTCCTTTGGAGTGCGCGACTCGGCGCCCCTTTGCGATCTCAAGACTCTTTCCCTAGAACGCAGTGACAAGTCACCGCACTCCAAAAATCAATGCGGATCCTTTGAAAACCACGCCAGCCAGTCTTGCACTAGCTCCAGCCGGCGTCGATTGATGTGATAAATACGCACCCTGCCGCGCTGTTCCTGGGTGATCAACCCCGCCGCTTCGAGCACTTGAATGTGCCGGGTCGTCGTCGGCCAGGCGTGATCAAATACATCCGCGATCTCGCCGGCCGTCATTGAGCCACCTTCGAAATTTAACGTCAGCATGATTCGGCGCCTGGCGGGATGCGCCAGGGCAGTGAAGACCGCCTCGTAGGCATCCATCTTCGCCCTCGACTCGCGCCTCACTTTCCGCTTCGTCATGCACGACTATATTTAGCCTGCACGCTAATTATTGTCAAGTGCATATTTAGCGGTAAGACTAAATAATTCTGCTAACTGTCTACCAGGCAACCACTCACTACCTTCCAACTGTCGCCAGTCTTGCCAGGGCCACCATCTATCCTTCCTAGTCGGGCTGTTACCAGCTAAAATGAGTACTCTAGTTATGAAGTTTCTGGAACTAACCAACCCACCAGCTTTACACCAGGATGACGAAGGAACTATCCGGCTGACCGGGTCACGGGTTACGCTCGACACCCTCATCAGTGCGTATAAAAAAGGAGAACCTGCAGAACTGATTCAGGACAGTGTTCCGTCTCTGTCACTCGCGCAAATCTACAGTGCCATCGCCTGGTACCTCACTCACGAGGTGGAAGCTGAAGAGTATCTCAAACAACGCGCCGCCACCGCAGAAAACCTGCGCCGGGAGATCGAGAATCATCCTACCCACAGAGCTCTTAAAGATGAGCTAGTACGACAGCGAAAGGAACTGCTAAAAACCTAGCAAATCAATTCAGAAATGCTTCGTCTCCTCATCGAAGAAAAACTTTGATCATAGAATTCTTCGCGGCTTGCTATTGCGACTACCATCGCTCGACTTTGTACTCGTGACACAGGTAGGGCCGAGGTCGTTCTCCGATATTGCGCTGTTAGAATGGGCGGCTCAAGAAGATAGGACTATTCTTACTCATGATGTCAGCCCTATGACACTTTATGCTTACGAGTTATTGAAGCTCGGCAAGCCGATGGCTGGTGTGATTGTAGTGCCCAGCGAGCTGGGGATCGGTCTTGCCTTGAAGGACCTGGAGCTCGTTCTGGAGTGTCTGTCACAAGATCATATTCGCAATCACGTTCAATACTTGCCTCTTTGAGCTTGGGTGGAAGGACTCTTTAATCCTCATTCTGGTTACCAAGTTGTCGCTGTTGCCGCACGAAACCCGCCAATATCAATTGTCCACCTTACAGTCGGGTGATGAGTAAATCATCAGGCGGGTGGCCGCTGGAGCCTCCCATTCTTCGCACGCTCATCCACTCCTTCGTACAACTGCCGTCGCACTAACAGTGCCCTACCTTTTCAAATATTTGAAGCGCGGATTTCATCACTACGCTCCTCTCTACTTATCAACGATTTCGCGTTTCGGATCACTTCTCCAAAACTAGCAATACTCTGTTTTAGATAGTCACGAACGATTGGATTCGCTCTCCGATCCAATGAGAGTTTTGATCCTCGTCCCTCCTGATCCAACAGACCTCGGCTTGGTCTATCTCTTGCAGCATTCATCTGCGCGATACCAGCTCACTCGCGCAAAGTGAGTTGATGACAACGAAGCAAATCCAAAAAATTGGCAGCCCCTGTGCTCACACTTCGATTGGCCCATCCGAATAAGCGAACCCGCATGCAAATCTCCGGAGACCGGAAAGGCTGTGCGATGGAGCCAGTCAGTTTTACTCGAAGGAGAAATTTATGAAGATACGTGACACTGTAAATAGCTTCAGACTCTCTCACTCCTCAGCAACTCTTTCGTCATTCCTACTTTGCTTACTCACATTTGTACCCGCCCACGCGCAGGCCGTTGACGCCACCATTAACGGCACTATCAAAGATCAAGCCGGCGCGGTTGTCGCCGGCGCAACGATTACCCTCACCGATCGAGCCACAGGTCGTCAGACTACTGCTACCTCAAATCCGGAAGGCCACTACGTCTTTCAAAACGTTCGGCCGGGAACCTACTCGTTGCTTGCCGAATTGACTGGCTTCAAAAAGCAAGAGGTTCCAGGCGTCAAAGTTGACGTGGGCACACCGGCAACAGTCAATTTCGAACTTGTCACTGGTGGAGTGGAAGAAACAGTCACTGTTTCCGCTTCTGATGCTGCTGTGCCGATCAATTCAACCAATGGCGAACTCTCCACCACGGTGAGGCAACAACAGATCAATGACCTGCCACTCAATGGTCGCAATCCCTTAACGCTGGCCGGACTGCAGGCTGGGGTTTCTGCCGGTGCAACTAACCGCACTGCCACAATCAACGGGTTGCGTGGCACTTTCTCAAACCTGACCTGGGATGGTATCAACATCAACGACAACTTCATCCGGACCGATGCGCTATTCGGCGATGCCGCTCCAAGTGTTCCCGGGGTGGCGGAATTTACGCTGACCACTCAGAACGCCGGGCCCGGCGATGCCCTGGGAGTAGCGCAGGTGAAGCTCGTAACACCACGCGGCACTACCCATTTTCACGGCAGCCTCTTCGAATACCACCGCAACGATGCACTCGACGCGAACTCTTTCTTCAACAACGCGGCCGGCGTCCCGAATGAAAAGTTGATTCAGAATCAGTTTGGCTTTCAGTTGGGCGGGCCATTCGTGCTGCCGCGGTTCGGTGAAGGCGGGCCACGCACTTACGGCAAAGACAAGCTATTCTTCTACGCCTACTACGAAGGAACGATCGTGCGCTCTGACGAGTCGATTACGCGTACGGTTCTTACTAACTCGGCGCGGCAGGGTCTGTTTACTTATACGGCCACCAACGGCACGCAACAAACAGTTAACCTACTCACCTTGAGTGGGCTAACTCGCGATCCCATCACCACATCGCTCATCAACAAGACCCCACTGCCAAATGATTTGACTGGCGGTGACCGCTTGAACTTCGCCAGGTTTAGATTCAATACCCCGTCTGGAGTTGATCAGCACCTCTGGGGCTTTCGCACCGACTACGATCTCAGTCAGCAGCACCGCCTGGAGGTCGAATTCAGTCAGTTTCATTTCAGCCTCCCCAACGATCCGTTCAACGCTATCGGTGAGCCCTTCCCTGGTCTACCAGGTGGCGGCCAACAATCGCGACGGCCACGACTCGCGGTAGCCTGGAACTGGACTCCGGCCAACAGTTTCAATAATGAATTGCGTGGTGGCCTAATGAAGAACAGGCCCGTCTTCTTCAACAATGAAACTTTTGACCGCGGTTTTCGCGTGACCTTCCCACTCATCAGCGATCCCGAACAGAATTCACTCGAGCAAGGTCGCAAGACTGGGACCTACGAGCTAATGGACAACGCGGGCTGGGCCCATGGCAACCACTTTTTCAGATTTGGCGGTAACTATCGGCTGGTGAAGATCGATCCTTTTAGCGCCGCCGGCACGATTCCGCTAGCGACAGTTGGCTTCAATGACGTCGGTACGCTCAACCCGCTACGAACCAATCTCTTTCCCGGTGGCATTTCCACCACCGACTTCAATAACGCCACCAGCATACTGGCAGCACTTACTGGTCCAATCGCCAGCATGGCGGAAACCTTCAACGCTGCCGACAAGTCATCT
>DATFRK010001010.1:0-6867 GCA_035263325.1 Pyrinomonadaceae bacterium
TCGGTGAGTTTCAGAGTTGGGTTGGCTGGCGTTTCGATAAAGAGAAAACGGGTGGGGAGTCGCAGCGCGGCGGCCAGGGCAAGTTCGTCAGAGGTGTCAACGAATTCCGCCTCGACACCGAACTTCGCCAGCACCTGCAGAAACAAACGTACGGTCCCACCGTAGACCGCTTCGGAAACTACGACCCGGTCCCCGGCACGCAGCAGCGCCAAACACAGAGCGGTGGTTGCTGCCAGGCCCGTGCCATAACAGGTACAGTAGTCTGCGCCCTCCAACGCTGCCAGACGGCGTTCCAACGCAGACACGGTGGGATTGGCTGAACGACTGTAGGTGTAACCTTTATCGCACCCAACCGCGTCCTGACGATAAGTTGTAGTTTGGTAAATTGGGGTTAGGATTGCCCCGGTTGTCGGATCAGCTGTTGTGCCTGCGTGCAGGGCAACAGTATCGAAATTGTAAACGTCAGCGGGCTCTCTGAATGAAGCGGTCGCCATCGCAGTGTCCTCCTGAAGGTCTTACGCGGCGAGGAAAGGCTCAAAACGTCTAAAGTTGGAGCAGGGCAAAATAAAAAACCCCGCGCCTCAGAATGCGCGAGGTTCCGATAAAAGCTGGATGCCTAGCAGCTCTTTAGCAGTTTTTTACGTGGAGCAAGTTGCCTTAAATCGCCACGTGGTGAATCAATCTAAAAAAGAACGAGGTGGTTGTATAACATACCGGGTCACTAACAGCAAGATATTTGTCTGGCCTAATTCCCTCTCTGTGCAGCCTGCGTGTTCTTTGTGTCTCTGTGGTACGCGATTTCGGCAGTACAGTATTAACCACCGCAGGCACAAAGAAACATGGACGGCGCAAGAAAGTGAAGACAGGTCAGGAGTTTATCAGCGTCATCTGACGGGTCTGATGAAGTTTCGCACTGGTAAATTTGTACTGACCGTTGTGGGGAAGTTTGCTTCTCGGTTATAAATAATTTCTTGACTGTCTATAAATAATAAAGACCACAGGTTTAAAGCTTTGAATTCGCTTTAGAATCCAAGTAACCAAAGACTCCAAAAATTCGCAATCCATCAAACCGCGAAAGAAGGTCACACTGAATGCCTGTTTCCATCGAATTGGAACGACGTCTGCGCTGGGCCGACGCCGACGCTGCCGGCCGCCTCCACTTCCCTCGTATTTTCGAGATCATCGAGGAAGCGGAAAGCGAATTGGTGCGGCAGATAGATTGGCCAATGAATCGCAGCATGGGTTACGATTTTCCCCGCGTAAATGTTGAGTGCAGCTTCAAACGCATCCTTGAACTCGACGCCCTGTTTACGGTGCGACTGACGGTCGGCAAGTTGGGCCGCACCTCAATCCGCTATGACTTCGAGGTCTTTAATGCTGATAAAGAACTCGCCATCAAAGGATCGATGACGCTCGTGGTGTTAAGAAATGGACGGCCCGCCGAGATTCCGACGACCCTACGCGCAGCACTGGAGGCTGACCGCTCGCTAATTGAAACGTGAACAACATATGTCTACTGCTCAATTGACGCTCGAAACACGAGTCGAACAAGTTAAAGAAGAACTCGATGCCTGGGTACGTGAAGTAGTCGCCTGGCATTTCGATCCCGCCACTGGTTGTCCGTTCTGGCTAAATTACGCCGCTTCCCTGGGCTGGGACCCGCGTAAAGAGATTCATACCTATGACGACCTGGCGCGCCTGGGACCGTTTCAGGATGAATGGCTCCGAGGTGGACCAGTGCGCCGCTGGGTGCCCAAAGGATATGACGGGCGACCCGTCTACACTTTCGAAACTGGTGGCAGCACCGGAGTACCTAAATCACGGATCAATATCGAGGACTTCCGCCTCGATTATGAAGCCTTTAGCGAGACACTGCCGGAGGAGTTTTTTCCCAAGGGTGCGGATTGGTTGTCGCTGGGACCAACTGGTCCACGTCGTTTGCGGCTGGCGGTCGAACACCTGGCGCAATATCGCGGGGGCATCTGTTTCCTGGTCGATCTCGATCCGCGTTGGGTGATCAAGTTGCTGAAGATGGGCCAACCAAAGATGGCCGAGCAATATAAGCAGCACGTAATTGAACAAGGTCTGACGCTGTTGCGCGCCCACGACAACATCCGTTGCCTGTTCACAACCCCAAAATTGCTCGAAGCACTTTGCGAAAAAGTCTCGCTTAAGAAATTAGGTATCACCGGTGTCTTCTGCGGGGGGACGGAAATGACGCCTCAGTTTCATCGTTTCGCAGTTGAAGAACTGCTCGAAGGCGCGTATTTTGCGGCCACCTACGGCAACACCTTGATGGGACTGGCAGTGCATAAGCCTCGGGAGGAGAAAGATAATTTCGCGGTTATCTATTATCCGCCGGCGCCGCGCGCGATGATTGAGATCGTTGATCCGGATGAACCTAACCGGGTGGTTGGCTACGGAGAGACAGGTCGAGTGCGTTTGACGACGTTGACGAAAGAGTTTTTTATGCCGCGCTTCCTGGAGCGAGATGAAGCCGAGCGAGAGCCACCGTGCGAGCAATATCCCTGGGATGGGGTGCGCAACGTGAGGCCTTTCTCGAAGTTGCAGACAAATGTGGTTGAAGGAGTGTACTGATTTTTGATTGCCGAATTTTGATTTTTGATTGGCGCCACAATAAAGTTGAAGCGGAAACTAGTGCGACACCAAATCGGCATTGACATTTTTGCAACCCTCTGCGCGACCTCCGCGTCTCTGCGTCGGCGGTGGCATTCAGCCGAAGACAACTCCACCGCCGAGACACAGAGACGCGGAGGTCGCGCAGAGAGTTAAAACTAACTAGCTTACGACTATTTAACAAAGTTGGTTGGACGCACCGCGTAAGGCTTCGGCGCAGCGCATCGAGCAATCAAAAATCTAAAATCAAAATCGAAAATGCTAAACGTTCCTATTCTTCGACATGGTGAGCCATACACGAGTCTTGATGTGTCGGTTACGCCTCACTATCGCACGCGCGAGCCATTTGTCAGCGTCAGTCAGGCGAACGCCGGGCTGATACGCAGAGATCTGCGTGACCAGGGTTCAGCTCGCGCGAAACTCGCCGCATTTTCTACCGCCGAACTGCTGGATATTTGTCGCCGTGCGGCTGACAGTTTCCTGCAAGGCGACCTTCCCCTTGGCGATCAAACTCAATCTGCCGAGGACTACGTCAAACAAGTCTCCGCAACTACCGGCATGCCGCACGTAATGGCTCGCCGCAACATGAAAAAGATTCACGGGGTCATGGCCGAAGCGGCTCACGTCCTCAATGGCTTAACCAGGAATATAGACTGGGAACTACTCGATCGCGGCTTTGGCGAGGTCGATGGCCGTGCCTTAAGTTTTTATCCGCGCACTGAATCACTCGGCATTGTGCTGCCAAGCAATTCACCAGGAGTGCACTCATTGTGGGTACCTTCAATCCCGCTGAAGATCCCCCTCGTCTTGAAGCCTGGTAGTGCCGAACCCTGGACGCCTTTTCGCATCGCGCAAGCCTTCATTAGCGCCGGCGTGCCACGCGAAGCTTTCTCGTTCTACCCGACTGACCATGCAGGCGGGGGCGAGATTCTCAGTCGCTGTCAACGCGGTATGGTCTTTGGCGACGCCACTTCGACCGCGGTTTGGAGTAATGACCCGCGCATTGAAGTACATGGACCCGGGTACAGCAAGATAGTGATTGGCCCCGACTGTATTAACGAGTGGGAGAAATTCCTCGACCTGATGGTCAGCTCGATTGCTGACAATGGCGGACGCTCGTGTATCAACGCCTCGGGCATCTGGGTCACTGATCATGCGGCAGAAATTAGCGAGGCACTGGCGAAACGTTTAGCAGAAATTGAGCCGCGCGCGGAAAACGACCCGGAAGCACAACTCGCGCCTTTCGCTGATCCGAATGTCGCCACGCGCATTTCGGGCTTGATTGACCAGGGCCTTGTTGAACCAGGAGCACGCGAAGTTTCTAACCGCGAACGACTCGCCAAATTCCAGGGCTGCAAATATCTTTTGCCAACTATCGTTCTTTGCGACAGCGCTGAGCACGGAATGGCAAATCGGGAGTACATGTTTCCCTTCGCCAGCGTCGTTAAGGTAACTCGCGCTGAGATTCCCGCAGCCCTTGGCCCAAGTCTGGTGGTCACAGCAATCACGAATGACACTGAATTGATTCGCGACCTGGTTAATTCGCCTCATGTCGATCGCCTGAACATTGGCGCCGTCGCTACCAATCAAATCAGTTGGGACCAACCGCACGAAGGCAACCTTTTCGAGCATCTTTACGCGCGCCGGGCCTTTCAGCGGGCTGCTTCCTTTTGAAGTACCGATGAAGATTCTCTACCTGACAGGCGGGGCTGGACAGATGTATTGCGGCAGTTGCCTGCGCGACAATGCGTTGGCAACCGAACTCAAGTCGCGTGGGCACGACGTCATCCTATTGCCGGTTTACACTCCCACCCTCACCGACGAAGTCAACGTCAGCCAGGACAAGGTTTTCTTTGGTGGCATCAGCGTTTACCTCGAGCAATACGTCTCTTTCTTCCGTAATTCACCCAAATGGCTTGATCGACTCTGGGATTCGAAGTCGATGCTGGATCTAGCGTCGCGGCGTTCAATCTCCACTAGTCCGAAGATGCTCGGAGAGATGACCGTCTCGATGTTGGAGGGTGAAGCAGGATTCCAACATAAAGAGATTGCCAAACTACTCGATTGGTTGAAAGAGCAGGACTCGCCAGATATTGTGAGCCTGCCCTACACACTCTTGTTGGGCCTGGCGAAACCAATAAAGGAGTCGTTAGACCGTCCTATTTTTTGCACCCTCCAGGGTGAAGATCTGTTCCTCGAAGGTTTGCAAGAGCCTTACCGCTCAAAAGCAAAGGATCTGATAAAAGCTCAACTCAGCGACGTTGATGCTTTCATCTCAGTGAGCGAGTACTACGCCGATTTCATGCCGCAGTATTTAGGTATCCCGCGGGAAAAAATTTACGTAGTACCGCTGGGGATCAATCTTGCCGGTTATGAAAAGAAGGAGCCGAGTCAAGCAGCACCATTCACCGTTGGCTTCTTCGCCCGTATCGCTCCCGAAAAAGGATTACACGTACTGGCGGAAACTTACCGGCGGCTACGCAAAGATGAATCATTAACCAGTGCCCGGCTTGAGGCGGCGGGCTACCTGGCCCCGGAACATCAGAAGTATCTCGCTGATATCCAGCAGGATATGAAAGCTGCGGGATTGGGAGACGAGTTCAGCTACCGCGGAGTGCTCAACCGCGAACAGAAGATCGCGTTCCTCCAAAGCCTGGACGTACTTTCTGTGCCTGCTACCTATGACGAGCCAAAAGGGATTTTTCTCCTGGAGGCAATGGCCTGCGGTATTCCCGTGGTCCAACCGAGGCGGGGCGGCTTCACTGAGATCGTTGAAAGAACGGGCGGCGGATTGTTAGCAGAACCAGACAACGTCGCGAGCCTGGCCCAGTGTCTCCTACGACTCGCGCGGTCGCCGGAACTACGAGAACAGTTGAGTTACCAAGGCTTTGCTAACGTTCGGGAGCACTATTCAGTTGCCCGAATGGCCGACAGCGCGCTGCTTGCGTATGAGAGCCTGCTGAATCCAACCTACGGGAGACTGTTTGCTCAAGGTTGAAAACATTTCCAAAGAGTATCCCACCCCGCGCGGTCCACTTCGGGTATTGTCCGATGTCTCATTGTCACTAGAAAAAGGTGAGGCCATCTCGATAATGGGGCCATCGGGGACGGGCAAGAGTACTTTGCTCTACATCGTCGGCGCTCTGGAGCCACCAACCAACGGCACGGTAACCCTGAGCGGGCAGAATCCCTTCTCTCTCAAGGAGAAAGAGCTCGCAGCGTTTAGAAATCGCGAGCTAGGCTTTGTCTTTCAGGACCATTGTCTATTGCCCCAATGTTCGGTGCTGGAAAATGTGCTGACGCCAACGCTCGTTTCCGTGGATGGCACGAACGCCACCGAACGAGCGCGCCGGCTATTGGACCGTGTCGGCTTAGGCGACCGATTGGACCATCGACCGGCAGAACTTTCCGGCGGCGAAAAACAACGCGTTTCCCTCGCTCGGGCCTTGATCACCAACCCGAGCCTCTTGCTGTGCGACGAACCGACGGGCAACCTCGATCACCAGGCCGCTGACGTAGTAGCATCGTTGTTGCTCGAGCTACATCGTGATCAGCAAACAATCCTGATCGTCGTCACCCACAGTGCTGAATTGGCCGCGCGTCTCCCCACTCGATATCAGTTAGTTGATCAGAAATTGCAAGAGATGACATGAGTTCTGAGTCGAATTATGCAGATCTCTCAACTGCTCAAACGGAGTCTCGCTTATTACTGGCGCACCAATCTCGCAGTGGTGCTAGGCGTGACGACAGCAGTGGCGGTACTCGCCGGCGCTTTGTTGGTGGGTGATTCAGTACGGGCCAGCCTGCGAGATCTTGTCACTCAGCGCCTCGGGCAGACCAGCTTCATAATCCCCTCCCGCAACTTCCTGCGCGCACAACTCGCTACCGACATTCAAACTGATCCGCAATTTCTGGCGGGCGGATTTATCGACGCATGCCCGCTGATTTCACTTCCCGGTACGGTGACCCATGAGTCGAGCAAGCGCGTCGCGTCTACGATAAAGGTTTACGGTGTCGATGAACGCTTTTGGGCCTTCAATCGCCAAGCGGGACCCGGCCCGCAAAATCGAGAGGCCTTTCTGAGTGCGGGCCTGGCGCGCGAACTGGGAGTGAATCTCGGCGATTCACTGCTCTTGCAAGTCGAAAAGCCTTCAGAGATTCCCCTCGAATCGCTACACAGCAAAAAGGACCAGCTAGCAAAAACACTACGACTAACTGTTAGCAAGATAC
>DATFRK010001011.1:0-4393 GCA_035263325.1 Pyrinomonadaceae bacterium
CACTGCCGTGTCGGAAACGATTAGCGTGACAAATTGCGCCGCCCCGGCCCGAACGGCCAAGCCTCCACCCTTGACACTTGAAGCCGCACGCCGAACCGCATTTATCTCAGTGATACTCGCGCCGCATTGCACCAACACGCGGTTCGCTTCACGCAGGTCAGATAGTGTGATGGCTGCATTCCGCGGCCACTCCATCATCGCCGAGCCGCCGCCTGAAACTAAGAAGATGACCAGGGCTTTATCTCTGTTGGCCCGGTCCAGCAACCCGAACGCTGCCTTTGCCGCCTCGAGACTCGACTCGTTCGGCAGCGGGTGTCCGCCGGGAAAAATCTGCCAGTCCGAGGCGAGCGTCCCGGTTACTGTTTCTGCTGGACACGAGATGACGCCCGCCTGAATCTTTTCGCCAATCACTTCACTGAGACCAAGCGTCATTGAAAAAGCCGCTTTGCCCAGTGCCACGACATAAATCGGCCGGGCCTCGATCGCAAATTCCGAGTCCACTACCTTCAGTTTCGATCCAGTGAAACTAGTCGCTCGCTTTACCGCCTGACGCGCATCGACTGCTACCAGGGCGCTGCCAAAGATCTCACTGGCAGCACTGCGAAGTTTGTTCAGTTCTGGCATTGGTCCAGTTTAGAGTGACGCATCCGAGGGACTTCGTTTCATGAATGCAAACGAGTGCATCACAAGACATTACTGCCCCGCCGCTAATGTGTGCATTATGCTGGAAACGTTGCAGCAGCGAAACTTAACTTGTTAACACGGAATTTCTCCACAGACTTTTCCACAGCATCGGTGGAAAGTTTTTCAGACCGTGGAAAGATGTGAGGTCTTGGAGTAACGAGTTACTCTGCCGGGCTACCCATTTCATCCCAATCTGACACCATCTCATACGCGCGACCGAGTACCGGGCGAGGACGCGAACCATCTGCCTGTCCTATAAGTCCTTCGCGTTCCATGATGTCGAGAATGGCGGCGGCGCGCCCGTAGCCGATGCGCAACCGACGCTGAAGAACTGAAGTGGAAGCTCGCTTCATCTCCACACAGATTCGGAGCGCTTCTTCAAACAACTCGTCATGCTCACCTTCCGCGGTTGTTTCCAGGCCCAACGCCTCCTCGTCTGATTGAGTGATCGTCTCGTCATAGGCGGGCGGACCCTGGGCTTTGGCGTGCGCCACAATGCGATTGATCTCGGTTTCATCGATGTACGCGCCGTGCACGCGAATCAAACGCGAAGTGCCCGGCGGTAAAAACAACATGTCGCCGCGACCGAGGAGTTGTTCGGCGCCGTTGGTGTCGATGATGGTGCGGGAATCTACCTTGGACGACACGCGGAATGAGATGCGGGAAGGAAAGTTGGCCTTGATCAAGCCGGTGATCACGTCGACCGAAGGTCGTTGCGTTGCCAGTACCAGGTGGATGCCGACCGCACGGGCCATTTGCGCCAGGCGTGTAATCGATTCCTCGACTTCGCGACCGGAAGTCATCATCAAGTCGGCGAGTTCGTCGATGATGATGACAATATAAGGTAGCGGCTTCCACGGTTCACCTTTCTCGTCGTACTCCTTGACGAGATTGCGTCGCATGATCTCCGTGTTGTAACCATCGATATTGCGAACGCCCCACCCGGCCAGGTCGCGGTAACGCCGCTCCATCTCCGCCACGGCCCACTTCAGGGAGCGAGAGGCGAGCTTCGGATCGACGATGATTGGCGCCGCCAGGTGCGGAATGTCCTCGTACAAGCCAAGCTCGAGCCGCTTCGGATCGATCAGGATAAATTTAACTTCGTCCGGTCGCGAGCGATACAGAATAGAAACGATGAGTGCGTTTACCCCGACGGATTTACCAGCGCCAGTCGTGCCGGCAATCAACAAGTGCGGCATCTTTGCCAGGTCCGCGACGTAATTCAGGCCATCGATCGTCTTGCCCAGTGCGATGGTAAGTTTTGACGGCGATTCATTAAACGCGCGCGACTCGATTACTTCCCGCAAGAAGATTGTTTCACGTCTTGGGTTTGGCACCTCAATGCCCACGTGAGGTTTGCCGGGCATACGATCAATGCGAATCGATTCTGCTTTCAAGGCCAGGCAGAGATCATCGACTAGTGACACAACGCGAGAGTATTTGACCCCGGGATCCGGCTTGAATTCATAGGTGGTGACTACCGGGCCAGGACAGATGTGTTTGATCTGTCCGGTCACATTAAACTCTTTGCACTTTTCCGCCAGGCGCGTGGCCAGGCCGAGTAATTCAGCATCAGCCTGTTCACTGTGAGGTGGTGCTTCATTCAGAAAACTCAGTGGCGGCAGGCTGTAGTCGCTGTAGTCTGCCTTTCGCCCGGCATCGAAGGGTAACTTAGTGGCAGCAGGAGCCTCGGCTTTTGTGCGGAGCACTGAGGCTCCTTTAACCATCTCTTCGAGTTCGTCTTCGTCCGCCACTGGAGTTTCGCGACTTGGAAAAATCGCGCGCTTTCCGGAACGACTTTCGACAGAGACAACTCGCGGCGCGCTAACGCCCGCAGCTGCGGTAGCCACCGACGCCCGCGTCTCATTGGTGCTGGATACTTCGTTGCGAATGATCGGTGTGGTCTCCAGCGTCGCTGCTTTGGGTTCTTTCATGAACTCGGCGACGCGATCAGCCGCGCTGAGGTTTAAGGTAGACCGAAGATTACTCTTCGCTGCTTCCTGCTCGGCTTTGAGCGCCAGTTTTGTTTCTTTGCGTAACTTCGCCCGTTCACGACGCGCCACCTGCCAGGCTCTGAATTTTCCGGGCACAGCAGAAACAAAAGCGAAGCGGGTGCCGGCGGCGGTAACAATTGCCTCGTACAATCTGACGAAGGAGAAGTTTGTGGCTAACAACAATCCGGTAGCGGCAATGGCCACCAGGATCACGGTAGCGCCAACTGTGTTTAGTCCGCTGGCCAGTCCTTGCGCCACCACGGCGCCCAACAAACCACCCGGTTGCACGCTTGAGTCAAAGAGGGGATGGAGTCGGGAAATAGACAACAGCGCTGAGGCAGAAACCACCAGGACCACTAACCCAGCCAAGCGCGACCACGGGCTCAGGATGTTCCTCGTGCGAAAGCGACGCCAGGCGGCGGCGAAGAGGAGCAGCGGCAGGAGATAAGCCGCGAGGCCAACAAACTGGAAAGCGGTGGCAGCCACATTTGCGCCAATTGAGCCGGCCCAGTTGTGCGTCTCGCCTTGTCCGACTGAGTTCCATGAAGGATCGTTAGGATAGAAGGCTGCGGAGACCAGGCATAGCATCAGCAGCGAACCGACGGCGAGCAGCAGGATCGCCAAGATCTCATTGCCGCGAGTGGCATGGGGAGTAATCACGCGTGGTTTTTCTTGGATGTGTGTGGTTGACATGAAAACTCCGTCTTAAACCTCAATCGTCGCCTAAGCCGCCTTGCGGGCCAGCAAATAAGCTTTGATAAAGTCGTCGATGTCGCCGGACAGCACCGCATCGACATTGCCTCGTTCGAGTTTCGTTCGGGTGTCCTTCACGAGTTGATAAGGGGCCAACACATAACTTCTGATTTGCGATCCAAACGAGATGTCGGCCTTGTTGGCCTCCAGTTCGGCCGTCTCAGCCTGTCGTCGTTCCAATTCCAGTTCATAGAGTCGTGATCGCAGCACTTGCATGGCGACGGCGCGATTCTGATGTTGTGAGCGCTGGTTTTGACAGGAGACGACTATGCCGGTGGGGAGGTGCGTGATGCGGACAGCGGAGTCGGTGGTATTGATGTGTTGTCCGCCAGCACCCGTGGCGCGATAGGTGTCGATCCTCAGGTCCTTATCCTGGATATCGACTTCGATGTCCTCGTCAATTTCCGGGTAGGTGAAAAGTGAAGCAAATGAGGTATGACGACGGGCCGCCTGATCGAAGGGAGAAATCCGAACCAGCCGGTGCACGCCAGCTTCGGCAGCAAGCAGGCCGTAGGCGTATTCGCCTTCAACTCTAAAAGTCACGCTCTTCAGTCCGGCTTCTTCTCCCGGTTGATATTCCAGTACCTCGGTCTTGAATTCTCGCTGCTCAGCCCACTTGAGATACATCCGCAACAGCATCTCAGCCCAGTCTTGCGACTCGGTCCCGCCTTGCCCTGGATGAATGGTGCAAATAGCATTGCGGCGATCGTTATCGCCTGCCAGCAGCATTTCGGTCTCGGCCTGGCTCAAGTCATGCTCAAGCCGTTCAAGCAACGACTGCAGTTCTTTGATCGACGTTTCGTCCTCTTCAGCAAACTCAAACAGCACCCCCGCGTCGTCTATCTGCGACTGGAAATGTTCTTGCCGCTCTATCTTCTTCTCCAATCTACTGCGGTCCTGCAAAAGCTTTTGCGCTGCTTCCTGGTCGTTCCACAAATCAGGAGCGGAGGCTTGTGCCTCGA
>DATFRK010001012.1:0-5088 GCA_035263325.1 Pyrinomonadaceae bacterium
CGCGAGTTTTGTGAATGGAGAGATCCTGGCAGTTGATGGTGGTTTTTTGGCGAGTGGCGTTAATCAATAGGGACTGAGGAGACGAGCGATGAACGACGCTGGCGAAGTTATGAAGGCAACAGCTCTCCCAAAATCAGAGGCGACGGTGGCGCCTCCACAATCAGCAGGTGCTAGCGCCACCGGTGCCGCTATAGCCGCAGGCGAGCAGATCGGCACGCGGGTCGGAAATTTCCGCTGGGTAATCTGTGCGCTACTTTTCTTTGCCGCCACTATTAATTACCTCGACCGTCAGGTCATAGCCACACTCAAGGATGAACTACAGAAAGCCGGTATCTGGGATGAGATCGGCTACAGCTGGGTGGTTTTTGCTTTTCAAACCGCCTATGCAATTGGCTTGCTTATTGCTGGTCGAGTTATGGACCGCCTGGGCACACGAAAAGGATTCTCAATATCTGTTTTCTTCTGGAGCCTGGCAGCGATGGGCCATGCACTAGTGAACACCGTGCTGGGATTTTCCGTCGCGCGCCTCGCACTTGGCCTGGGAGAAAGTGGAAATTTTCCCGCTTGCATAAAGACCGTGGCTGAATGGTTTCCGCGAAAGGAGCGGGCACTCGCGACCGGAATATTCAATGCCGGCACCAATGTTGGGATCCTGGTAGCCGCCGCCATCGTGCCACCGATCACGCTCGCATATGGATGGAGATGGACGTTTGTGGTAACCGGACTAGTCGGCTTCCTCTGGCTAGCTCTGTGGCTATTGCTTTACCGGCGACCAGAAGAACATCCGCGACTTTCAAAGCGGGAACTGGCTTACATTCAGAGTGACCCATCCGAGTCTGTGACTCCTGTTCCCTGGTCTCGACTTCTGCCACATCGACAGACATGGGCCTTTGCCATTGGCAAGTTCATGACCGATCCGATCTGGTGGATCTACTTATTCTGGTTGCCCGACTTTTTAAAAAAGAACTACGCAATCGATCTAAAGAACGTCGGACTCCCTTTAATCGTTGTCTACTTGATCGCGGACATCGGCAGTGTTGCCGGTGGCTGGCTGTCATCATCAATGATCAAACGCGGAGTCTCGGTCAATCGCGCCCGCAAGACTGCGATGTTGATTTGTGCCTTTGCCGTGGTGCCTGTAGTTTTCGCAGCCAAGGCATCAAACGTGTGGATCGCAGTCTTGTTGGTGGGTTTGGCTGCGGCAGCGCATCAAGGCTGGTCAGCAAATCTCTTTACCACCACGTCAGATATGTTTCCTCGTCGGGCTGTCGGCTCAGTCGTTGGTATTGGTGGAATGGCCGGCGCAATCGGTGGCATGCTGATCTCAAAAGTTGTCGGTTACATTCTGAATGGCACGCAGAGCTACGTGCCTATTTTCATCATCGCTGGTTCCGCATACCTCGCAGCGTGGGTAGTTATTCAATTGCTTGCGCCCAAACTCGAACCGGCGCCCGTTGAGGACGCGAGTTAACTGCTAAATGCCGGAACCTCTCAAACCAAAACCTAAAGATAACTGTCGCTGGGACGTAGTGAGTCTTGGCGAAGTAATGCTTCGTTTGGATCCCGGCGAAGTTCGCGTGCACACGACTCGCACCTTTCACGTCTGGGAGGGTGGTGGCGAATACAACGTCGCTCGGGGTTTGAAACGCTGCTTTGGTCTGGAGGCCGCGGTCGTCACGGCGCTGGCGGACAATGCAGTCGGACGTTTGGTCCAGGATCTGATCTATCAAGGCGGCGTCGATCAGTCACATCTCAAGTGGGTAAAGTACGACGGCGTTGGTCGCGGCGTAAGAAATGGCTTGAACTTTACAGAACGTGGTTTTGGCGTACGCGCGGCGGCGGGTTGCTCTGATCGCGGTCACACGGCAGTCTCCCAATTGCAGCCGGGTGACATCGATTGGGAACTAATCTTCGGCACTGAAGGCGCGCGCTGGTTCCACACCGGCGGCATTTTTTGTGCGCTGTCGGAATCAACTCCGGCGGTGGCCCGGGAGGCCATGCAGGCGGCAAAGAAACACGGCACGATTATCTCCTACGATCTCAATTATCGCGACTCGCTGTGGCGTTCGATCGGTGGCCAGGAAAAAGCAGTCGCGGTGAATCGTGAACTGGCGCCTCAGGTGGATGTGATGATCGGTAACGAGGAAGATTTCACCGCGGCGCTGGGTTTCGCTGTAGAAGGAATGGATGAGCACCACTCGAAACTCGACGTGCAAAATTTCAGGCGCATGATCGAGCGCGCCGTGTCTGAGTTTCCCAATTTCAAAGTGGTGGCCACTACCTTACGAAACGCTAAGACGGCAACCGTCAACGACTGGGGCGCCGTCTGTTATGCTGCGGGTGAACTCTATCAAGCTCCGGTGCGGGAGAACCTCGAGATATTTGATCGCGTGGGCGGTGGTGACTCGTTTGCCTCGGGATTGATTTATGGTTTTCTGACGGGACACGGGGCCCAATGGGCAGTGGAGTGCGGAGCCGCGCACGGAGCCCTGGCAATGACCACACCCGGCGACACAACCATGGCTACGCTCTCCGAAGTTGAACGCGTCATGAAAGGCGGCACTGCGCGGGTGGCGCGTTAGACTCGAACTATGAACAAGACCGATATCATTCAACAGATCAAGGCCATCGGTGTGATCCCCGTCGTACGCGCGACTTCAGCGGATGAAGCGATGCGAGCGATTGAGGCCATCAAAGCGGGGGGCATCACCGTACTCGAGATCACCATGACCGTGCCTGGTGCGGTACGAGTAATTGAACAAGTTTGCTCCCGTTATGGAGATCAGGCATTGGTAGGAGCAGGAACAGTGTTGGACGGCGAAACTGCGCGCGCCTGTATTCTCAGCGGCGCTCAGTTTGTAGTTAGTCCGGCGCTAAATCTGGAGACCATTGCCTGCTGCCGTCGTTATGGGATTGCGGTTATGCCCGGGGCCCTGACGCCAACCGAAGTGGTCCAGGCATGGACCGCCGGCGCCGACTTCGTCAAGGTCTTTCCCGCCGGCGCAATGGGCGGCGCCAGTTACCTGAAAGCCCTGAAGGCGCCGCTGCCACAGATTGAATTAGTGCCGACCGGTGGTGTCTCGTTGAAGACAGCGGCTGACTTCATCAAGGCAGGCGCGAGCGCTCTCGGTGTGGGCGCGGACCTGGTAGACATCAAAGCGATTCGTGAGGGTCAGGACAATGTCATCACTGAACGAGCAAAGCAGTTTGTCGAGATCGTTCGTGAGGCCCGGGCAAACTGACTACTCATCTAAATCTAATCCAATCGTAGTCTGCATAACCATTCTGCCTGGCGTTACTTGAGGCCAGCGCAAACAGTCCAACTTTCGCGCCGATCCAGCGACCTTCCCGCGCCTTGAACGACGCTCCGAGATTTCTAAAACGCCGCCCATCGAAGCTATAGCTAAACCGGCATAAGGCATCGTTCGCGACACTAACGCGCAACAAAACTCTTGCAGGTACAGCCTGAATCGTTTTCTCTTGCACCTCTTTGTTGCCTTTGGGCGCCTCCCGGCAAACCTTCTTCGTCAAGCTGAAGCCTGTTGGTGTTTTTCTGATCGCCAGGTATGAATAGTCCATGCCCATCATTACCAGGCCGGCCTCTTCACCAGGCAACAATCCTTCAGCATCAATCTTTGTGGTTACGGTGAACTGCGGCGCGGGTAATTTTTGCAGCAGTAAGTTCGGAACAGACCACAAGTTGGCTGAATCCCCCGGAACCGCGACTGCTTCGAGCCGCAGCCATCCCGGTCTCAGTCTCAACGACTCCCAGGCATCTTCAAAGTTGGCCTGCCATTGCCACTGCAGTCCCAGCAGAGTTGAGGAGAACTCGTCATTGGTTTGCGGATCTTCAATCGGGTAGCGAGAACCTACATTTGGTTTTTCGTAAGTCTCGACTGGCTCGCCTTTGCCGTCGGCGTCTTTATCGTTGCCGATCACAGGCCAATCGTCTTTCCAAATCATTGGTTGCAGGTGAACGATGCGGCCATATGGACCACGATCCTGAAAGTGAATGAACCACGACTCCCCGGATGATAACTCTACCCAGCCGCCTTGATGTGGGCCGTTGATCTTTGTCTGTCCCTGGTCCATCACGATCTTGTCTTCATATGGCCCGTAAATGTTCCGCGAACGCAGGACTGTTTGCCAACCAGTGGGCACGCCGCCAGCCGGGGCAAAGATGTAGTAGTAACCATTGCGCTTATATAACTTTGGTCCTTCGATAGTCGGATGATGGGCGTGACCATCGAAGACCATCTTTCCCTCATCCAGGATCTTCGTACCGTCCGCACTCAGGCGATTGATCGTCAGAATACTTTTGATGCCGGCGCGACTGTTGGCCCAGGCATGAACGAGATAAGCATTGCCGTCGTCATCCCAAAACGGACAGGGATCGATCCAACCTTTTGCCTGCTTGATCAATAGCGGCGTGGACCATGGCCCGGCAGGATCTTTGGCCTTGGTCAGGTAGATGCCAAAATCCGGATCCGGGTAAAAGATGTAGAAAGTCTGTTCGTGATAGCGAATGGCGGGAGCCCAAACGCCATTGCCGTGTTGCGGCTTGCTGAACACGTCACGCGGGATCTGTTGCTCAAAGACGTGACCGATTATGCGCCAGTTGACCAAATCCTTTGAGTGCAGAATTGGTAGACCGGGGGCGGAGTTGAAACTCGAGGCGGTGAGATAGAAGTCGGCGCCGACACGAATGACGTCGGGGTCAGAATAGTCAGCGTAAATGATCGGATTCTTATAAGTGCCGTCACCGTTGTCGGGTGTCCAAACCGACTGGGCCAACAACGACTGGCAAATCGCAAGGAAGAGGATGACCAACGAAAGAACGCGTGCTGCGGTAGTAACGAGTCTCATTTGCAGTCTTGAAATGGTCCGTTGTTGCTAACGTTCGGCAAACAGGGTTGATGCCCTTTGTAGTCAGTCCCCGCGGGACTAGATGTTTATAGAATTCGCAGCACTCAAATAAGCATTGCGCTCCGGACGGAGCGCAATGTTTGGTGTTCGAACATTCGACTCCTCCGGAGCCGAATGATTGATCGATGTCAGTGGCTATAAACATCTGGCCGCTCTGCGGCC
>DATFRK010001013.1:0-3534 GCA_035263325.1 Pyrinomonadaceae bacterium
AGCGAGTTTGAGTGGGTGTCGTTCGGTTGACGTCAATCTAGCGCAGCTCGACCAAATTGATTGCACGGGCGCGGTCTTGCTGGCGCGCCTCCTCGATAGACTGGATGCGGAGGGCCGTGGCACACAGATTGTTGAGGGCGACAACCCCGAAGCGGCGCGTTTGATCGCGCTTCATCGCAAGCACCAGCCAGAGCCAGCGGTGTTGGTAACCTCCGGGATAAGTTTCACAGAGCGGATCGGTGCGTTTGCGGCTGCGCTGCCTGGCAAAGCAAATGAGGCACTGGATTTCACTGGTCGCTGCGCAGTTGCGGTTCCGGGTGCGATTGCCAGACCGAGTTCGGTCGATTGGCGCTCGTTGCCGAGGCTGATACAAGAAATCGGCGCGGACGCACTCTGGGTCACCAGTGCCGCCAACCTATTGGTGGGCATCATCATTGGATTTCTTGGTGTCTCGCAACTTGGACGTTTCGGAGCAGTCGCATATGTGCCCCAGTTGGTAGTGGCCGCTCACTTTCGCGAACTCGGACCATTGGTAACTGCGATAGTCGTGGCCGGGCGGTCTGGCGCTGGCCTTGCCTCAGAGATTGCCACCATGAAAGTGTCGGAAGAGATCGATGCACTGCGGTCCATGGGTTTTGACCCAGTGAGGTGGCTGGTCGTCCCGCGTTGTCTCGCGCTGGTGACGACGGTGCCTCTTTTGACCTGGGTGGGGGATGTGCTGGCCCTTGTCGGCGGTTTTGGGGCCACCACGCTTCTCACGCACATGACACCCCGTGCCTATATCCTTGCAACCGTGAACGCGATCACGGGCAGCCATCTGCTCACCGGACTCCTTAAGACCCCGTTTCTCGGGCTCGCAATCGGACTGATCGCTTGTGGTCAGGGCTTGCTGACACAGGGAGGCGCCGCTGCTGTTGGAGCACGGACAACGATCGCAGTGGTGCAGGCTATCTTTTTCGTCATCGTGATCAGTGCTGTGTTTACGTTTTTCTTTACGCTCCTTGGGATCTGAACGTGCTGTCTTCCAGGCCACACATCAGAGTGGATGATCTGCGCATCGGTTGGGGAACACGTGTTCTCATGGAGCACGTCTCCTTCCAGGTCGATCATGGGACTGTCTTCACCATCCTCGGCGGATCGGGGTGCGGAAAGAGCACCCTGCTGCGTTATTTGATCGGGCTCGAACAACCCCAGGCTGGCCGCATCGATATCGACGAGGTCGGAGAGCCGCACCTGTACGAGGGTCTTCCACGGTTCGGGGTTCTTTTTCAGTCGGGCGCGCTCTTCAGCTCCATGACGCTCGCGGAGAATCTCGCACTTCCTTTAACTACGTGGACCCCGATACGCGGCGCAACCGTGCGCGAACTCGTCCAGGCGAAACTCGAGCTGGTAGGGCTTGGTTCGTTCGCCGACCATCTGCCGGGCGAGATCTCAGGCGGCATGAAAAAGCGCGCCGGCATAGCCCGCGCGCTGATGCTGGAGCCCAAGCTGCTATTCTTTGATGAGCCCTCCGCCGGCCTCGACCCGATTTCCGCCGTCGAACTCGACCAGCTCATTCTTACACTCAGCGGGGACTTAGGCATCACGGTGGTCATCGTGACCCACGAACTGGCCAGCATTTTTCTCGTGGCCTCGCAGTGTATTGTCCTGGACAAAGCCAGCAAAGGGATCGTGGCGCACGGCGATCCCCACAAGTTGCGCGACGAATCGGAGATCCCCTTCGTTCACAATTTCTTTACGCGCTCACCAAGTGGGACCACAAACTCGTGAAGGTGACCAATGGCTGCCGAAAAGAGCTATGCACGGCTGGGGCTTTTCATCGTCGCAACACTCGTCGTCGTTCTCGCGACGGCCCTCATCTTTATTCAACGACTGCGGAGCCGTGAGGTGATTGCCCTTGTCACCTACACGACCGAAAACGTCAGTGGCCTGGAAATTTCCAGTCCGGTTCGCTATCGAGGAGTTTCTATCGGTCGAGTCACCGATGTTCGTGTCGACCCGCGAGGTATCACCGTCGAAATAGACTTCGAGGTGTTCCTGGATCGCCTCTCTACCATCGGCGCGAACGCGAAGCGGATTCGGCAGATTGCTGATCTTGGGGGCGTGTATCCCCGTATTCGGTCCCAACTGAGGAGTAACCCTGTGACAGGGGAGGCATACTTACTGCTCGATGTGCCCGAGAATCCACCGCCAGTGATGGAACTCGGATTCACACCGACTCGGACCTACATCCCGTCCATGCCTTCGACACTCTCCACGGTACAAGATCGCTTGCCTGCGCTTTTGGATCGTGCGGAAGGCACCCTGCAAACGCTTGGGGAAATTGTCGCCAGGATTCCAAGTAGTCTTGACCGTAGCGACCGCTTCTTCACCAACGTGGAGCGTATTATTCAAGAGAGCCAGCTGCCGACACTCAGCTCTGACTCTCGAACGTTTTTTGCAACAACAAGTGGACAGATACAGCAGATTACATCCGAGCTTGATCGGTTGGTCGGAAGAGATGGCACGCTGATCAAACTTACGGAAGAAACACAAGCGGCGCTCAAGGCTGCCGATCTGCCCCGCACGACGCAGGCAACGCGCGACGCGGCAGACGACTCCAGGCTGGCGGCGGAAGATCTCCGTCGCGCGCTCCCTGCAATCCGAGAGTCACTTGAAGAGCTGCGTGAACTCGCCCGTCAGCTTCAGGAGCAGCCCGAATCGGTCGTTTATGGCCCACGGCCAACGCCACGGCCAACGCAGGTCAAACAGAAATGATTCGCTTTCTTCGAACCGGATGTTACCTGCTATTGATGATTGCCTGTCATTGTACGGGCGGTTGCAAGTTGCACCGTCCCAGTATAACGCCCAGTCGTATGCTTGAGCCTCAACTGTTCGAACCGCAACTGACCCAGCCGCCGCCCCTGACGACGAAGGCTGCCAGCGCGGCACCGATCCGGCTACTCGACACCCAATCACGCGCACACATTGGCCGCCGTTTGCTGCATCAGCAAACGAACGGAGAATTAATAGAGGATCCAGTGTGGCGCTGGTCGTCTCTCCCTGATCACTATCTGGATACTGCTCTGCATCTCGAAGTGGCGGCTGCCCCGGACTGGCAGCTTGTAGATTCTGGTCACGTTGTATCGCTGGGTGCCACTTTGCTCTCCTGGCATCTCGCGTCAGGAGAAGGAATGCGACTCGTCGGTGCGGTGGAGTTTCAGATCACAAGCACCGACCACGTTGTTCGAACACAAATAGTGGGGGCCAGCGAACCAGTTTCAGGAGAACTCCCTGGCGATTTGGCTTTGGCTTCAGGCCGCTTGTTGCGCGGTCTGGCCTCAAAAGGCCTAAAGCTTGCGTCGGCTGAACGATGACGTCGTGGTGAGTCCAATCGCTGACGCCAAGTCGGTCACTTAGCGAGACAAACGGTCTTTTGGATTTATCAGCACACGAAGAAGACTACAAAGTCTCGGATGGCGGGCCCGCGGTTTGAACGACGTTTTGGCCGCCTGCTCGAAGAACCTACCCTAAACAAAACCAAGGTTCACCTAT
>DATFRK010001014.1:0-4055 GCA_035263325.1 Pyrinomonadaceae bacterium
CCCGTAACTACGGAGTCAAAGAGTGCTGACAGCGGCGGCAAACCCGTTGTTATCCGGCTCGCCAGCGGGGGAAAAGTTGAGGCGGACGAAGTATGGCGAACAAAAGAGGGTGTTTGGTACCGGCGAGATGGTGTAGTTACCCTGCTGAAAAGTAACCGCGTCAAGGCAATAGTCAATCAATAGAGAACCCAAAGTGGTAGCTTGGGTATTACGGTCAGTCATTGCAGGTTGGCCGTACCTACCTGTCGCTACCGCTCCAGGTTCTGTAGGGCTCTTCCAATCTCGCCTTTTCCAATAGCCGTGGTCTATAATCCGCTCCACTGTCAAGACCGAATCGCCCTGGAGGTCAAATGCGAGCTTTCCCTTCATTCCTCGCTCTGATACTCATTTTCGCCGTTGCCATCTCCTGCCGCCTTACCGAAACGCTGACCGGCGATAAAAATGCCGGGACCGTCAGCAGCCTGTGGTCCGACGTACCACCACTACCTGGTGCGGTGAAGTCTGATATGGAAATTCCCCTTGGCGCCCGCCTGGCCATCCGAGCAATGATGCAGGGGAAGGTCAACTTCATCGCCTTCAAAACCAAACAAACTGCGCAAGAAGTTAAAGACTTCTACTCCAACGATCGCATGAAAACAGCCGGCTGGACTCCCAATGACAAAGGCTGTGTCGGCGACACTGAGGATCAAACATCCCATGGCGCTGTTTGTTTGTTCGAGCGCAAAGATGCGGGCAAGGACGAAGGCCTCGCGATCGTTCTGGGCCAGGATGAGAAGACAAAGGAAACAGACGTCTTCTATGCGCGCATTGACATGACTAAGACCAAGTAACGAAGTTCCCTAGTGCGGAACTTTCGTTTTTTGAGACCGCCCAAATGACTTCCTCAACTAACCCACTATTTCGCGCCGCTTCCCAGGGCGATGTCGAGAGTATCAAGACCCTGCTCGCTGAAGGAGTAGACATTAATGCCAGCAGCGATCGGGGACAAACAGCGCTGATCCTGGCGGCCTTTGGGGGACACAGCGATGCGGTGTCGCTCCTGCTGGCGGCTGGCGCCGACCCAAAAACTAAAGATAGCCTCGGATTGACTGCCCAGGATTGGGCTGGAAGACGCGGCTTTCCCGACGTCGCAGAAATTCTTTCCGGCAACAGCCGGCCGCTGCGAACCAAAGTTGAAACACCTAATCCGGGAGAAACGGTCGCAACAGATCCCCCGGTTGAAGAACTCAACGTCGAATTTCGCAAACCGAATTCCGAAGCTGCTGGTCTACAGAGTAAGGTTGATCCCGGTTATGAACGATCCACCCTTCCTGGCTTAGCGGGAGCCATCTTGAGAACCAGGATTGGCAATGGGCATTTGGCGGACGCTCATAACGGGCGCGCCGCTTCCTTGCATCAAGCTGTCGTGGATCACAGGCCCGAGGAGACTGTGCCGGAACAACAACCTGGGCCGCCGGTCACCCTATCAGAGGGCGATGTCTTGACCTTGCCTTCTGGTTCATTAACAACTTCCGCTGGGACGCAACGAAACACGACTGATCCGCTTAGCTTACCGAGCGCTGGAGAAGTCGAGTCGAGGCCAAAGATCGCTTCCGCAAGCGCACTGTTTTCAGAGAAGGCACCGACGAGTGGGCTTGACGATTCCACTCTTTCTGACGAAACGGCTTCGAAAGGTCAAGCCATCGACGAGCCAACGTTGCCCTCTGGAACACCACAACCGATCAGCACCAGGCAAACAGCGCCGCAGGTTTCAGTTAGGTCAACCGATCGCGTCGCCGCTACACAGGCATGGTTGGAACCGTCAGAGGCCCCGAACGTTAGCCACATTACTGTGCCCACTTTTGCAGCGGTGCAAGCACACAACCGTACCAGACCGATCGTGTGGGGACTGGTCTTAGTAATGTTGGGCATTAGCTCCTTTGTCTCTTACCGGTTGAGCAACTATTTCTTTAGACCGGCGGAGTCAGCTCCGCACGGCACACAGTCAGCTGCGGCTACTGCGCCTGAACCGGTGAAGCAAATCGCCAAATTAGCACCGGTGATCGGTGGGGCGCTTACGGGTGCAGAACTCATCGTGCCTGACGCCGTCTATCCAGCTAACTTGAAGCCCGACGAAGCAGCCGGCAACGTCACTGTCGAAGTTAAAGTAGACCGTCGCGGTATAGTGACTTCGGCTCGCGCTGTTGATGGTGCGCAAGGGCTCCGGGCTGCGGCAGTGAAAGCTGCTAAGCACGCTGCATTCTCACCAGAAAAACTGATCGACAAAGGGCGGGCAGTATTGGGAACCATTACTTACAATTTCGTGGGCTCATCGCAAACCGAGCTTCCGAAGGCCACCCCATCGGTCACTCCCGTACCTGAACAAAGTCTCCTGGAGGCAACTGGCGACTCACCCGTGGCTGGTGGTCCACTCGAGGGTACCGCAACGAACCTGCCCAAACCTGAATATCCGGCGAGTGTTAAGAGCAAAGGAATCTCGGGTCGCATAACCATCGTCGTGCGAGTAAATCGAGCTGGTAAGGTCATCTCCTGGCGGTCGCTAGATGGTGATGCAGAGTTACGCAAAGCGGCGCTCGCTGCCGCCAGAAAAGCAACATTCTCACCGGCAAAACTCCCTGGCGACGGCGAAGTGGTCGGTACCATCACCTACACTTTCGTAAATAGTAAATAGTGAATCGTGAACCGTAAGATCGTGGATTGTTCGCGCGAAGCCGCCGCAGGTGTTAGCGATTCACGATTCACGATTTACCATTCACGATTCACGTTCCCCTCAACCTGCGCTTCCCGGGCCGCAGTGTTATCCTTTCAGCATGCTCGAATCCCAGCAAACGCGGATTTTGCCGGAAGAACTGCGCGCCAGTATTCCCACACTCGGGTCCGTCTTGCGCGATCGCTATCGACTCGACGTTGAACTCGGTCGAGGGGGAATGGGTGTGGTTTATCGCGCTACTGACCTGGAATTGCAGCGTGACGTAGCTGTCAAAGTACTCTCCGCTAACGCCTCCACCTCCGATGCGCGCCAACGCTTGCTTCGTGAAGCACGCGCCGCCGCCTCGTTGAATCATCCGCACATTGTCGCAGTCCATGACGTTGGCGAAACCGGTGGCCTGCCTTTCCTGGTGATGGAGTTTGTTGCTGGTCCAAGTCTCTCCAAATCTCGACCTACCGAGCTCACCCGCGTCGTTGAGATCGCGACGCAGATCTGCGAGGCGCTGGAACATGCGCACTCCAACAGCATTGTCCATCGCGATCTAAAACCCGACAACGTCCTGCTTTCCAACACGAGCCAGGGCGCAAGTGTGAAGCTGGCCGACCTCGGTTTGGCGTTACCTGCCGATGCTGTGCGGATTTCCCGGGCTGGTACCGTTGTGGGCACTGCGGCTTACATGGCGCCAGAACAGGCGCTGGGCCAACCGGTGGATGGTCGCACGGATCTTTACGCCCTGGGCGTTCTACTTTATGAACTGACCACCGGACGGCTTCCCTTTTCCGGTGATACCCAGCTGACCATCGTCTCACAACACGTCCATGCTCAGGTTGTTCCCCCACGGGTATTGCGTTCTGATTTACCGCGCGCCCTGGAATCAATAATTCTGCGACTGCTCGCGAAGAACCCTTCGCAAAGATTTAGTACTGCCAGTGAAGTTCGGGAGGCATTAACGCTGTCGCTCGCCGAACAGGACGAAGTGGTTAACCCCGATGCCGTCTCGACAGTCGCGATTCTTAACGCTCTTTCGCGCGGTCGGCTAGTGGGACGTGCCAATGAACTCGCCGAGGCGCGGGAGCTCTGGCAACGCGCTCGTGAAGGTCGCGGTCACGCGGTGTTGCTCAGCGGTGAGCCAGGCGCGGGCAAGACGCGTCTGGCGCGGGAAATCACGATTCAAGCAGCGGTCGATGGCGCCTTAGTCCTGAGCGGCGGCTGTTACGAATACGAAGCAACCACTCCTTACTTGCCGTTTGTCGAAGCATTTCGTCGCCTGGTGCGCGAGACAAAAGACGACAACACGCTGCAAGAAATACTGGGCGAGACGGCAATGCAGATCGCTAAACTCGCA
>DATFRK010001015.1:0-2117 GCA_035263325.1 Pyrinomonadaceae bacterium
TGATGACGGCGATCTTGACAACTCCGTTCGCCCAGAGAAATAAGCTGCCCGCCGTAACGCAAAAGACGATCTCGGATCGGTCCGTAGCTGGTCTCGGCGGCGAGACCCATCTACTCGTCGGTCGCGCAAACAGTTTCAGGCTTGGTCATTCAGTTTTGCCCGCAGCCTTGATTTATATCTCGCAAGACAAAGCCGGCGCGCTTGCCAGTTCAGACTACGAAGGAGTCATCGGCACGGAGATACTAAAGAGATTCAAAGTCATTTTTGATTACTCGAGACGCCGGCTTATTCTCGAGCGCAATGATCATTTCCGGGAAACGCTTGAATACGACATGAGTGGGATGAGCTTACGTGCCCTTGGAGATGATTTCCGAACTTTCAAAATCTACCAGGTGCTTGGAGACTCACCGGCAGGAAAAGCTGGTTTGCGGGTGGGCGACATCATTGAACGGATCGACGTCCAGCCCGCCTCACAACTGACTCTGGAGCAGATTCTGCAAATGATGAAAGTGCCAGGCCGCGCGTATCAACTAACGATAAAACGCAACAGTGAAACTCGTTTGGCTACCATAACGACCAGAAGACTAATCTAGTACTGCCAGCAAAAGAAATCTGCATCTGTAGATTAGGCTGGATCGACCGTCACGGGCGTGCCATTAAATGCCGCTGTCCCGCAAATCGCATCAACCTTCAATGAGTCGGTAAGATCATTGATGCTGGCTCCGGCGTGTTGTTGGGCCACCGTCAGCTGATTTCCTGCGCGGTCGTGGCCCCAGCCGTGAGGGATGCTGACGACGCCGCGCATAATGTCGGCTGAGATTTCGACTGGCACAGTGATCGTACCCACCCGAGATTTGACCCTTGCTTCCTGGCCTTCTCTCAAGTCGCGATCAGCGGCATCGCTTGGATGCATGATGATCGTGCAGCGCGGCTTCGCCGGATTTCCTTTCACCAGTCGCAGGCTGTTATGCATCCACGAATTGTTACTGCGCAGCTGCCGGCGTCCGATTAGTAGCAGTTGACCGTTCGCTTCGACATTTGTGGTGAGTTTGTTTCTGACACGTTCGATATCCGCAACGAACAGGCTGGGTGCGAGGTTGATCATGCGGTTGCCTGTGCGTAACCGTCCTGGCAAGCAAGGTTGCAATGGGCCGAGATCGATTCCATGTACAGCCGCTTTGACCTTTTTCAGCGTCAACCCTTTCGCAAAGGGATTGAACTTCGCGCCGTAGGGCCCAAACCGCAATCCTAAATCCACCAATAGATCAGGCCCAAAGAACCCTCGGACCAATTTCCGTTTGAGCTTGCCGACTGGACCCTGGTGCTCAATTCGGGTCTGCAACTCAACCAGGATCTCCCAGTCGTGTAATGCGTTAGCCTCTCGCTCGAATAGCGGTGTAGAAAACTTCGTGGTGTTGCGAATAGCCAACAGATGAAACGCCAGGTCGTAGTGTCCACGTTCGAGCGGGGAAGTTGGCGGCAGGATGATGTGCGCATGCCTCGTTGTCTCGTTGATGTAAGGATCAATTGCCACCATGAACTCGAGGCTCTCCAGCGCGCGATCCAATTCGCTGCCATTCGGTGTCGATAACACTGGATTGCCGGCCAGGGTAACGAGTGCCTTCACCTGTCCTTCACCTGGCGTGAGGATCTCTTCAGCGAGAGCCACCACCGGTAACTCACCGGCAAACTCGGGCAAGTTACGCACGCGGGTGTGCCAACGCCCAAAACTACCCCGGGGAGCTACTGCTTCCGGCGCAGTGACTGGATCAAAGGCCGGCAGCGGAAACATTGCGCCACCGGGCCGGTCGAAATTCCCGGTGACAATGTTCAGGACATTGATCAACCACTGACAGGTTCCGCCAAACTCCTGGGTACTTACGCCAATCCTGCCGAAACAAACCGCGGATTCAGCCGCCGCGAACTCTCTCGCCAGCTGACGGATGTCGTCGGCCTTGATACCCGTAACAGCTTCCACTCGTTCGGGCGAAAACTCCGCTACAACTTTCGCCACCGCCTCAACTCCGTCCGTGAATGAGGCAAGCTGGTCCATGTGCGTCAGCTGTTCTCGAAAGACCACGTGAAGTAAGGCCAACAGCAGAAACACATCTGTACCG
>DATFRK010001016.1:0-3005 GCA_035263325.1 Pyrinomonadaceae bacterium
CGAACGAGGCCACTGGACAAACAATCACACCGATGAACCAGTAGTAAGGTTTCGGGACACAGCGAATGGAGGGTTTGTTCATCCGCGCAAATGTTGAGGTCACCGGCGAGATTCACGGTGTGCATTCAATTCCCCGCCGGATCAATGCAACTAATAAACGCCGACCCGAAGCTCACATCTAAATTCGACTTCCTCAACTTGCTTTCCCGCCAATCGCAGGTCTGACGTTACCTCGGGCGAATAAGGCAGGAAGTAACAATGACATTCGTCGCCGAAATGCAAAAGCCGCTCGGCTTGCCGCACGAGAAATGGCGCCGGTCTGATCACCCGCAGGTATCTTCCTGGTCCGGGTGGTAGATCTTGAAGGCGATTCAACCAATGCGAGATCTTATAGCCGCTCAGCCAGCAGACAAAACTGTAGAGTTCGAATTTTAGAAAGAACTTGAGATCGCGCCAACGGTGTCTTGGGCCTGTCCCCCGCAGCCGCCAATTTAGCCACTCAATTCTCGTCATGGCTTCATTCTCGCGTCAGAGCTGACAGCTTTTCCCGGATAATGCTTTCAGCCTCAGCCATCATTTGCTGAATGATAACACTTCAAGATTACCTGTCGATGTGTGTTGAAACCTGTCCCCATCTCCACTCAAGCTGCAAAGTTCGGTTCCCTGCCCTCTCGATAGGCCGACATCGCCTCTTGATGGTCCGGCGAAACCAGGGCCAGACGTTGGCGTCGCAGGTACTCTTCGAAAAACTGTCCGTGCGGCAGATCAAACGCCAGGTTCATCAGGATCTTCGATTGGCGTGTCCCTTCCGAGCAGAGGTTCTTGTACTTCGTAACCAGCCCGGCTACTTCTTCGGTGAAATTCTCTTCGTTGACAAGATGATCGATGAGTCCTATCTCAAATGCTTTTTTACCGTCGACATTGTCGCCTGAAAGCACCATCCACTTAGCACGTCCAAGCCCGATGTATTTTGGTAGACGGAAGGTCCCGAGTCCTGGAACAATGCCCTCCTTGATTGCCGGCAGCCCCATCTTACAGCTCTCGGTGGCCACTCGAATATCGCACGCCAACGCCAATTGCAACCCTCCGCCGAGCGCATACCCTCGCATGGCGCAAATCAGAATTGAGGGTGATTGCTCGAGAACATTCAGGGCACGATCCCAAAGCTCGTAGTAGTCGAGTGGCATTTCGCCGGCCACCAGTTGTTTCAAGTCAATCCCGGTTGAAAAGGCGCGCCCCTCACCGCGAATCAAGACTACCTTGAGACCAGCATCGTTCCGGATCATTTCCGCGATTCGATTCAAATCCAACGCGCCCTGGTAGTTCATGGCATTTAACAGGTGCGGACGATTCAAGTTTAAGTATCCGACACTACCCTGCTTCTCGAAATACATTGTCTCAAGGTTCACGGGTGAGTTCTCCTCATGGGTGCGCAGGCGGCCCGCCTGTCTCCTTGACGGGTGAATCCCGGGAGTGCGGGCGGGCCGCCCGCGGTCCTAGTTAAAGAGTTCGTTTATCGACTACGCGTATCGCTTTTCCTTCGCTCCGCGCGATCTCTTGTGGCCCAACCAGTTTGACATTGCAGGTGATGCCCAACGCGCTCTGTACATCGAAGCTCAATCTTTTTTCAAGTTGCACCAGCCGTTCCTGGTTGCCATGAATCTCGGCTGGCGCCTCGACCAGTACGTCGAGTTCATCCATGTAGTCAACACTGCGATCAACGATGATCTGGTAGTGCGGCTCCACGTTGCCCACCTGCAACAATACTGTCTCAATTTGCGAGGGAAATACATTGACGCCACGAACGATGATCATGTCGTCAGTACGGCCGACTATTCGTTCCATGCGGACAGTAGTTCGTCCGCAGCCGCACTTCTCTCGGTGCAAACGAGTGCGATCTCGCGTCCGGTAACGAACGAGCGGCAGTGCTTCCTTGGTGACGCAAGTAAAAACCAGTTCCCCCATGTCTCCGTCCGGCAATTGCTCCCCGGTGTCGGGATCAATGATTTCCGGGATGAAGTGATCCTCGAAGATGTGCATGCCATTTTTCTCAGGGCACTCAATGGCCACGCCGGGCCCAATCACTTCCGACAGTCCGTAACAATTCAGCGCGACGAGTCCCAGCCGCGCTTCGATTTCGGCTCGCATCTGTTCGGACCACGGCTCCGCGCCAAAGATCCCAACCTTGAGAGGCAGCGAGTGTAGGTCGAATCTCTCTTCCCGGGCTACCTCGGCAATCAGGAGAGAATATGAAGGGGTAGCACACAAAACAGTGCTGCCAAAGTCGCGCATGAGCATCAACTGTCGCCTGGTATTGCCGCCGGAGATGGGGATCACCGCAGCCCCGATTCTTTCGGCGCCGTAATGAAAGCCCAAACCACCAGTGAAGAGACCGTAGCCATAAGCGTTATGGACCACATCTTCTTCAGTTACGCCGGCAGCGGCATAGCTGCGGGCCATCATCTCGGTCCAGAGCTCCAGGTCGTTGCGCGTGTAGGCCACCACAGTGGGTTTACCGGTCGTGCCGCTCGACGCGTGCAGACGCACCACCTGTTTCATGGGCACGGCTAATAAGGAGAAGGGATAATGATCACGGAGATCGTGTTTGGTAGTAAAAGGCAGTCGAGCCAGATCGCGACGTGATTGGATGCTGTTTGCGTCGATGCCTGCTGCGCGTAGTTTAGCTTGATAGAACGGAACTGAATTTGATACGCGCTCGATGCAGGCACGTAAGCGTTCTACCTGCAGCTTCTCGATATCTGGGATGGGAAGGGTTTCGCTCTCAGCGCGGACGTAGGACTTGACGGGGGAAGCGGTCATTCAGTCCTCTCTTTTTACTGGTTAGTGGTCAGTAGTTAGTTGTTAGTTGAATAGGTCCTATAGGTCGAATAGGTCCTATTAACTACTACTAACAACTGAACAACCACTAACCACCACCACCTAACTTAGTGGATGGCCAATTTCCCAGTGGTGGCCAAAAGGATCAACCACGCGGCCCAGGCGCC
>DATFRK010001017.1:0-18618 GCA_035263325.1 Pyrinomonadaceae bacterium
AACCCGCCGGCAGTATCGTCTTCGTAAGGTAGTAGCTCCGCGACGTCTGCCTGTTCCTGGTCTTCCATCAGACCAAGTAGCTCTTCAGCTTTTTCCTCCGGTAGATCGCCGAGTACATCAGCCGCTTCATCAGGCGACATCCACTCCAGGATGTCGGCAGCACGCTCCTGATCCATGTCGCCGAGAATCTTTGCCTGGCGCTCGGCGGGCATTTCTTCGAGAGTCTCGGCTGCGGTCTCGTCGTCCAACGACTCAACCACCTCGGAACCGTGGTGGTAGGAGAGTGCTTCCGCAAGCCGCGCTATCTCAACCGGGTGCAAGCGAGCCAGTTTGTCGCTGGAAGACTTCAATTGGACTGTAGCGGCATCTGTGGCCAAATAGCCCACGTCAGCCCAGTCCAGAACTTCAACCGCTCTGCGCGTACCAACAAATCCTGCGGGTGCAAGTCGCCGCCACAGTCCTTGCAGGCTCACATCTGCGCCGGTAACGCGCCAGTCGCCCGCCGCTTCGATTATTTGCACATCGTTGACCCGCACCACTCGTTTCCCATCAACGTCGATGAGCTGTTTATCGAGCACATCACGTGCCAGCAATACTTCGCTGACGCGTCGGCCAAAAGGACGCAAATCGAGGATGTCGGAGTTCAGGCGCACTCCATGTTCGTTGAACTCTGCCACCCGCCATCTTGGCAGAAAGAAATCGCGCCGCCGGTAACGCGCCACGAGACCTGTCACCGGTGGATGGTCGTCCTCGCCCAACCGCACGATGACGTCCTTCACAGTCGCCACACGCAGACCCTCGAGATCGCGGATTGGGCGACCCAATACTTGCGACAAATAAAGCATTCAGCGATTTACCTGTGGCTTGTAGGAGTTCGCGCCCGCATCATAACAATAGCGAACCGTGAGCGGTAGCCGCAGATATATCAATTTTCGATTTTGATTGTGTTGCTTTGATTAATGTTGGCTCACAAAGAAATTGATGCCACGGCCTTGCGCCGTGGAGGTTCAAGTTTGCTGCTACAAGAATGCTGCGCGGGAACTTAGGATGCCACGGCCTCGCGCCGTGGAGGTTCACGTTAGCCGCGCGACTCTTGTTGAGTATCAAGCACTAAGCGTCAATCACCACGGCGCAAGGCCGTGTCATCTCGAAGTGGAGCGCGGTTGTATAATAGCAATGAACGTGAATGACCACGGCGCAAGGCCGTGGCATCTTGAAGTGGAGCGTGGCTGGGTAATAGCAGTGAACGTGAATGACCACGGCGCAAGGCCGTGGCATTGGCTGCTACTGCTTGCTGGTACCGATCGAGTGATGGGAAGCTGTTCGATTCAGAAATGCGCGAGCTGAATGCAGCGCGCGATCTCGATTGGAATAGAGGTCGGCACGAGTGATGGTCACGGGCTCATCTGGTTTTACTCCCAGCCCTTCCAAGCGGATGCCGTCGACCGTTCGATAGTCAAACTCACTGACATCCAGCACGCCACCGTCAGGCAGCGAGTGCCGGCTGCGAATAGCCAACACACAGCCACAAGTTTCGCTGCCTATCACCCGGGCGCGATGACGAGTTTGCAGGGCCTCGGCCAGAATCTCAGCCGCACTCGAAGTGCTCTCACCGGTCAACACCACCAGCGGAAGTTTTGTTTGCGTGAACGAAGCAAAGGGCGATAAGACTTGTGTGTTCGTTTGCAAGTCGAAGTAAGAGTGGCCCCGATCGACAAATCGTCCCAGGTTGATTCCGTCGCCCATGAAGGCTGCTGCTACCTGGGCCATCGCTTCCGCATCACCGCCACCATTGGCGCGCAAGTCGAGCACAATTGCCTCTGCGTCGTTAAGCATTTTCGGTAACGAGCGCAAGAAGTCCATCGCCACACTTTGCGTAAATACATCAATGCCAATCACTGCCACGCTGCCAGTCTTTTGCGATCGCAAGCCGAGGTGCTTCTGACTCCAGTATCTCTTCAAAACTGTCGTCTGAGTCTTACGATCACGACCTTGCCAGCCGAGCGTCACAGAAGTGCCGGCGGACCCTTCAAGCAAGGATCCGATAGTGCGTGAGCGAGTCGAATTGTCGTCTGGGGGAATCGCCAACGACTGGAGCCGGCGTTCGCTTAGCTTGGCAGCGGGAACGTTGTCAATACTGGTGATCACATCGCCGCGGCGGAGGCCGGCGCGAGCGGCGGCTGAACCTGGTTCCACAAACACCACGGTCGGCAGTCCTTCGATTTCCCGAATGGTCAGGCCCACAGTTACAAAACGAGGATTCCACCAATCGAACTTCTCCTCGGGCGAGTACACACGCGTGTGTGCGTCCTTGAGCGTTCCCACCATTTGGCGCAACACGTCGTAGAACTCCTGTGTACTCGTGGCATCGGCAGCGGCGGGCCGGAACGCGCTTCGCTTGGCTGACCAGTTAACTCCCCTGAAGCTCAAGTCGTAATAGCGCTCCTGGATCGTTTCCCAAACATCGTCAAAAACCACGAGACGGCCTTCGCGTGTGGTCGTGGAGACCAGTTTGGAGTCGTCAGCTGCCCGAGATCGCGAGACCGGGAACAAGGAGGCGGCGGTAAGAACCAAGACGATCCCATACCAAGCGACTTTCGACCGTCCAGTCGATCCGAACTTTTTCTGAAATCCTTCGTGCATGATCACTTCGCAGACTTACGAAAGTTGTAACGTAAAAGAACTCGCATGGGAACCGCAGTCCCGTTCTTCATGGCCGGGAAGAAGTGTAATTGGCGGACGGTGGTTAGGGTGGCCTCATCCAGTCCGAAGCCTGCCCACCGGGCGATTCGTACCTGACTGACTTCGCCATCAGCGCCAACGTCGACCAACGCGTCGACAGTTGCTTCGGCGTCTGCGGTCGCAGCAGTGTCAGGATACTCGGGCCGCAGTCGCCGGTACGGTTTGGGCAAACGGAGTCCTTCAGCCTGGGCCTGCTGGTCATCATCTGGCGCTTCCGTAATGACGGGTTCCTGGCTGTCGATGATCAGAGCGCGTTCGTTGCGCTCGTCTTCCTGGGCCCGGCGTATTGAAACTGCGAGCGTGTGATAGACGTCTTCCTGGCTAAGCCGGTTCAATAACTGCGCTTCAGCGGTCTTATCCGTTTCCGCCCGGAAGCTGGGCCGCTCCCAATGAATTAGCCGGCCCGTCCGAGAGCTAATCAGGAAAATGGTGCAGTACGATTCAAAGTACTTGTCGTTGGTGGATGAGGAACGTCGCAATGTCTGGGCGTCACCCAAAAGGTAAAAGTCCGCCGCCAGTACAGCGCCCAGATCTCGCGCCTCGCTTAAGGAAAGATTCAATGAGCCCGAATAGCCAGTGCCCCGGGCCGCGGCCGCGGTCAATTCGCTATCCGAAACGGAAAATTCTCGATGTGCTGCAAGACTCTGCCGCAGTTTGTCGTTGGCCAGCCTGGCAATGGTAGAGCTACCGAGATCGAGCACCGCGACTGTGACCAGGCGGTCATTGGTCTGGCCAGTTACCCTGGAGATAATAATCAGCAGGGCAATAAGAGAGGATAAAGCTGTGGACCCTTTCATTTCGGTTTATCAGCGGGGGAGAGCTGGTAGTACGTTATTGTTGGTTCTTGTTTTTCGTGGATGAGCCAAAGCTTAGCGTTCGCCGGCCAGGGCTGATTCTTTCTTAACTCCGCCACCGTGGTAGAGCTCATAAACCTCGCTCCTCAGCTCGGCCGGAAAACAGACACGATGCAGTTCGTAACCATGTTGCAGGCCTCTGACTACGCTGCTGACTTCGCTGATCTCTCGGATCTGCGGATGTGCATAACCGCTTTCTACGTAAATGTGAGTCTTTGGTTCCGTTTCTTCCGCGGCGTAATAGTTGTAATAGGGAATGTCACTCGCCCGGTCCTCAATAAAGTAATACTCGGGGTCGAAGCCCGCCTGCTGCACTACTTGTCGCGCCAGGGTTAGAAACTCTGAGCGCTCGGAGGCCGGCATGTCCAGGTCAATTGTTTTGAACAACCGGCGCTTAATGAATCGCTGGCTGAGTTCGCTCAGGATCGGATCGCTCGAACGTTGCCACTGTTTCACATGAAAAACAAAATCCGAATCATCAATCTGCAGATGCTCGGTAATTGTTAATGGCTGGCGCTGGAGAATCTTCTCGAAAGGTGTGTTACTCGCATGCCAGACTTCCTGACCGTCCTGAAACAGTTTGAGAGCGCGCCGGATGATTGACCGCAGGACCACTTCTGCTGACCGCAAGGTGCGGTGGAAGTAGACCTGGCGGAACATGTGATAGCGCGCTTGCAAATATTCTTCGACAGCGTAGAGTCCACGCGCCTCGACATAGATGCGATCCGCAACCTCGTCGATGGCGAGTGCGTTGATGATCCACTCGAGATCGTAGATGCCGTACTTCGCCCCAGTCATCAACGAGTCGCGCAACAGGTAGTCCATGCGGTCAACGTCGAGTTGGGAAGAGACAAGTTGGCCCAGGGCGGCCGGTTGAAACTGCCCTTCAATAATCGCCGCGATCTGTTGCGGCAGATCAGATGAGTAGGAGCGCAGTAACGTACCGACTTCAGACTCCTCACTTAAGATGACTTGCACGGTCCACTGCTCGTGATGAAAATCCAACACCTTTTCCATTACATGCGAGAAGGAACCGTGGCCAATGTCATGAAGCAACGCGGCGGCCCGGGTGGCAACCCGGTCCCGTGACTTGATCGAATAGCGGGCTCCTAATTGATCGAGCACCCGGGTCATCAAGTGGAAGGCGCCCAGTGAGTGAGTGAAGCGCGAGTGTTCAGCTCCCTGATAAGTGTAAAGACCGAGTCCTAATTGTTTGATGCGTCTGAGGCGTTGAAACTCGGCAGCGTCGATCAACCGCTTCATCAGTTCACCTTCATCCGAGTCGGTACGGAGCCGAATGATGTTGTGAACCGGATCGCGATAGATGCGTTCTGACAAGTTCTTGTCCTTTGGGAACTCGAATCGAGCTAACTCGTAAACCCGTTAATTTAGAGTGTAGCACGTTGCCGCGCTCTTAGTGGCTGAAGCGATAACGATCCATAATTCGCTTTCTTCACCACCCGGGAGATGTCCATAAAGTCCAAGCCGGCTCAGCTTATGTGGCCCTCGGTATCGCTTCACTCAAACTTGGGCGAGCTGATCCGGTGCTTGAAAAAATGGAAAGTCTCGACTAGTTAGACCACAAATAATCCGGCACGAAAATTCGCGCTGGTCCGCATTGGTCCAAGCGAAGTTTGATCCACAACTTCACTTCTTGTGAAGCAGGAATCACTCCTTCGAGGGCGTTCCAATCAACGATGTTTTGGCTGGAATTCCAAGATTCGGACGAGCAATACACACCGCCACTCACTACCTGAAATAGATCTCTTCCTGACCCGACGCGGACCTACTATCGCCGGTTGAAATTTCTGGATTTTCCCATTTTTTTGGATTTAGGTTCGGGGTGATGAGTGCCCTAAGTCTATGAAGACACGTAGGAATTCGTCAAATCCGATGTGGGCATGGCATTTGCCAAACTCCGACAGCGCGAGAAAAGTTCCTACCAAACTCGCCCGGAATCTTAGTGCCGCCACAATGCCACAGGGGAGAGATAAAAGGGGGACGGCGGCATGTGTTCTAGTTCAAGAAAGGAAAGCAGAAAATGAAGAATGTTCTTAAGGTTTTTAGTCTGTCTGCGCTCCTAATGTGCTTCGCGTTTGCTACCAGCAGCGTGTTTGCACAATCAGCGACGACAGGTTCAATTGAGGGTACGGTGACCGACACCTCCGGTGCCGCCGTACCGGGTGTCACCATTAGGGTGACGAGCCCGAACTTAATATCAGCACAAACGGCCACCACTGATGAGAGTGGACGTTATAGAATCCTGGCGCTGCCTCCCGGAAAGTATTCCGTGATGGTCGAAGAAGCCAAGGGATTCGCCAAATTTGAAAAGACAGATGTTGATGTTAATCTCTCCCGAACGTCTGGAGTTGAGATTCAACTTCAACCCGCCGGTGCTACTGCGAATGTAACTATTACTGACACAGCTGGCGCTGCGGTAGACGTAAATGCAAATACGACTGGTTCCAACGTCTCTACGGACCAGTTTTCAAACTTCCCTACTCAACGAACCGTACAGGGTCTCTACACGATCGCCCCGACCGTTACTCGCTCTGGTTTGCGTGATGCGACCGGTCGCGACCGCGATCCTTCAGTGGCCGGTTCCTCTGGTCCAGAAAATAACTACATCCTCGATGGTGTGAACACCACCGACCCCGCTTTCGGCGGTTCGGGTGCGAACCTTCCGTTTGAGTTCGTGCAAGAGGTGGAGATCAAGACTGGTGCCTACGGTCCGGAATACGGCAAAGCTACCGGTGGTATCTTCAACGTCATCACCAAGAGTGGTGGCAACGAGTTCCACGGTGACATCTTCGCTTACGGCACTACCAAAGGTCTCGTCCGTTCCGTGAACAACTTCCCGTTCACCGGATCTGCTGCCAATGGTTACTCTGAAGCAGACATCGGCGGTGACATCGGTGGTCCAATCGTGAAGGACAAACTCTGGTTCTTTGGTGCATTCAATCCACAGACCAGAAAGAACTACTACCTGACGCAGACCTTCCACGCTCCCGTGGACAACAAGGTCACGATTCCGTTCTACGCTGGCAAGGTGACCTGGGCAATCAATAACCGGCACACCTTCACCGCTTCGACCTTCGGCGACTTCACCAAGGTTGACGGCTTCCTGGCAACAGCTGCCTTGAACAATGTAAACGGTTTTGGTGATGACATCACCGCTTTCGAGGGTCGTCAGGAAACAGGCGGTCATAACTACGCTTTCCGCTTGAACTCAACGTTCACGAATAACTTCATCGCTGAGTTCTCCGGCGGCTTGCACTTCCAACGCGCGAACATCATTCCGCGCGCGATCGACAAATCGTTGATCACTGACAACTTTGCCGTGTTGAAGGCGGGATCAATCCTGTCGCCAACTCAGACCGGTGTGCCTTATGTACCGCCACCGCCGCCGGCAACTTGCGCCAGCCCCGTGGGTGAAGCGCCTTGCGGCGATTTGAACACGACCGGCAACGTTGACTTCGTCGATGGCCGAGGTGGTTCACTGCAGCGCAATTTCACTCGTGGTCCAGGTTTTGGTCTTTATTCCAACCAAGACCGCAACCGCTTCGAGTTTAATTCGCACATGCAGAACATCGTCAAAACTCACACCATCAAGTGGGGTTTTGAGTGGTTCAGAAACACTTACGATATCAATACTCTATCAAGCGGCCCAGACGTCACTTTCGGTAACCCGCTCGGATTGAACCTGGTAAACGGTTCAGATTCCAACGCGACACAGGGTTCCCGGATCACCAACAACTGGTCGGTTTGTGCCGTTATTGGCACTGTGATTACCTGTCCGTCATCGGCTGGTACTCGTCGTCTGTCTTCGCCCGGGGTAGTGCTACCCGCCGGTTTGACAGTAGCCACGGGCTCAATCACCGCAGACCAGGCTTTCAATAGTCCGTTCCTGGTTAGAACTTCAACCCGTGTCCGTGACTTCCGGCTCATAGGCACAACCTACACCAACGTCGAGAGCTTCTACGTTGGCGACGACTGGAAAGTCATTCCTACCTTGCAGGTCAGCTATGGCGCCCGTTGGGATTACCAGCAGGGTTACAACAACAACGGCGATAGCTACATCAAGTTCAATAACTTCTGGGATAACCTGGCCCCACGGTTCGGTTTCACCTGGGACTTCACTGGCAAGGGCAAGGGTAAGCTGTTTGGTAACTACGCTCAGTTCATCGAAGTTCCTGTACCTCTAGACGTCAACGTCCGCGCAGCGGGTGGCGATGTTCAGACGGACAAGAACATGAACGTGAGTCGCTTGAACGGCGTTGGCGCAACACTGGTTCCTGGCATTTCGAGCTTTACGAACCGGGCTGGCGCTGACAACATCCTGGGCACCGCGGACGATCCGGTACAGCCAGGTGCGACCAACCTCGGTTCCGATGCAACACCATTGGATCCAGGCCTGAAGCCGCAAAGCATTAAGGAAATCACCTTCGGTTTTGAATACGAGATCGGTCACGACATCACACTCGGCAGTCGCGGCGTTTACCGTGCGATGGTCAACGTTATCGAAGACGGGTCGTTTGACGACGGTGATACCTACTTCATCTTCAACCCCGGCCGCAACAAGCCAGGCACCACCGAAGAAGCAGCCTGTGCTGGTGACCCTGCGACCCATCGTGCGCCACAGTGCTTCGGCCGTGCGCAACGTTTCTATCGCGGCATCGAGTTTACTGCCACGAAGAGATTCACGAATAACTTCCAGTTTATCTCCTCGTACGTTTACTCAAGCTTGATTGGTAACTACGAAGGCTTGTTCCGTAACGACAACGGGCAGTCTGACCCGAACATCACTTCGCTGTTCGACCTTCAGAGCCTGCTCAACAACACTTACGGACGCTTGCCAAACGATCGGCCGCATCAGTTCAAATTCAACGGCAGCTATCGCACCCCATGGAAGCTTCTCGTTAGCGGAAACTTCTATGCTCAGTCCGGTAGTCCGTTCAATCAGCTGATTCCGCACCCGATCTATGGAAACAATGAAGGTTTCGCGGTTCAGCGCGGTACCGCCGTTGTTCCTGCGATCACTGGTGCTATAGACCCAGGCTTCCCGAATTTCGTCAACAGCATCGGTTCCCACCGAACACCGACGACGTTCAACCTGGATCTGGGAGTTTACTACCCCATCAAGGTTGGTGAAGGTAAAGAACTCCGCCTGACTGGAGACTGGTTCAACGTCTTCAATAATCAGCGAGCAGTCACTTTGGATCAAACCTATAGCATCAACAGCGGCGTGTCCGGCGTCCCGCCAACCCTGAACCCGTTCTTTGGATCAGCGTTGCTGGTACAGGCTCCATCCGCGTTTAGGTTTGGCGCCAAGTTCACGTTCTAAGTAATAGCTTCCGCCATTGGCGTTAGCCATTGCGGGTGGAGGGGAGAGGCGCTAGAATCGCTTCTCCCCTTATTTTTTGCATTGCTCACGACACAGTGCTCGCCCTTTTTTAATCTTCACCTCGGAATCTCAAAGGGGGTGCTTGCTCAGGGGAGGCTGCAGATGTCTGATCATCCTCCATCTCGTAATTACCGAAAGAGCGATCTAATAACGCGAGCGTGGTTGTTTATCTTCGTTCTTGTTCTTGCCTGTCCGATCGTCGCCTTGTCCCAGGCGGGCGGTCGCTCATCAGTTGGCACTGGTGGCAATCATGTTGTACAGGGCTACATCTTCTTCCCTTCGGGCCGCAGAGCTGAAGGGCAGATTCAAGTGAAGCTCCAAAGTTATGTGGCCGGTGAGATTACCGTAACCGCGGATACCAGTGGCTCCTTCACCTTTTCCTCACTCGCTCCCGGGAACTACACGGTGGTCGTCGATGCCGGGGAAAACTACGAGATTGCCCGCGAAAATGTCTTTATCGATACAGATTTGAATATGTCGAGATCTGGCATCCCAACCAGCAATGCGTCCCGCCGCTACACTGTAATGGTTCACTTGCAACCAAGAACGGCGGGGCAAATGAAAGCGGCGGTGGTTAACGCAAACTTGGCTGCTGTACCGGACAATGCGCGCAAGCTTTATGAAAAGGGGCTTGATCTTTCTCGCGCCGGTGATACGGCGAAGGCGATCGATAGTATAAAAGGAGCGTTGTCGATTTATCCGAATTTCCCACTGGCACTGAATGAACTGGGGGTCCAGTATCTGAAATCGGGAAAGCCCGAGAAGGCCACCGAGGCTCTTAATAGTGCGGTCAAACTTGAACCGGACGCGTTTACGCCCAGGCTAAATTTGGGCATCGCTTTGTTAGAAGCGAAGCAGTTCCAGGAAGCCCAGGCGCAGTTGAATGAGGCCGTGAAACGAAATGCCGCGGCGCCAACGCCACACATGTATTTAGGACTGACCCTGGCGCACTTGAATGATTTGGTCGAGGCAGAGAAAGAGCTTCTCCGGGCTATTGAAGTCGGTGGCAACAACATGGGCCTGGCCCACTATTATCTCGGCGGACTCTACTGGAAGCGTCGCGACTACGCCCGTGCGGTTGAGCACCTCGAGAAATATTTAGAGTTGACCCCTAATGCTCCGGACTCAGAACGCGTGCGGACCACCATCAAAGAATTACGTAACAAGCTTTAATCTCAAAAGGAGTGAACAACCAAGAATGCGTTTCAATCAATTCAACGCTCTCGTCTCGAAACCTCTCTCGAGCGTTGCTTTGCTAGCACTTTTGCTCATTGCGACAGCCAACAGCTACGCCCAGGCACCAGGGAGTTCTCGTGGCCTCGCCAGCAGCGACGGCTTTAATCAGATCCAGGGAAGAGTACATTTTCCCTCCGGTCGAACGATCGATAGCAGCACTGTTAAGGTCAGCTTGGAAAGCGTTAGTAACTTCGGCACGCTGTCCACTGTTACTGATCAAGATGGCACGTTTCGCTTTCGTAGTCTGCAGGCTGGTAGCTACACAGTAGTTGTAGATGCGGGCAAGGAATATGAAGTCGCCCGCGAAACCGTCAACATTGATCGCGAGGCCAGTCCCGGTGGGCGGACCATCCAGGTCGCGATTCAATTGCAGCTCAAGATAGATGCTTCGAATCCTGCTTTCGCGAATGTCCCGCCTGACGCCCTGGCCTCATATCAAAGGGGAATGGCTGCCGCTAAGAAAGGGAACTCGAAGGACGCAGTCGAGTCTCTTAACAAGGCCGTAAGCAGCTACCCGAATTTCCCTGTGGCGCTTAGTGACCTGGGCTTGCAGTACCTGAAGATGGGCCAAATGGACAAGGCAGCAGATACCTTTACGCAACTGCTCAAACTCAAGCCAGCCGACGCCGCCGCTCATTTGAATCTCGGAATCGTGCTGTTCAACCAAAAGAAGTTTGAAGACGCTGAGAGTCAATTACGTGACGCGTTGAAGCTCAATAGTGCTGGACCATCAGCGCACTACTACCTCGGCTTAACGCTGGTTAGCCTTAAACGGTACGCGGAAAGTGAAAAGGAACTCGAAGCGGCCATTAGTAATGGCGGCGACAACCTGGCGCTGGCCCACAAGTACCTGGGCGGTCTTTACATGAGTTCCAGGAAGAATAAGGAGGCGGCGGACGAGTTGGAGAAGTATTTGAAGCTCGATCCCAAGGCCCCCGATGCGGAAAGAATTAAGGGCACCATCAAGGATCTACGAAGTAAGCAGTAAATTCGTGGCCGATTTTTGATTTTCGATTGTGCTTATCCTCGCGGCACCAATCGGCAATCGAAAATCGGCACTGTTTAGGTTCTTTTCAATTCCAGCAGGTGACCGAGCTTTTCCTTCTTAGTCCGCAAGTAGCTCTCGGCATCCTCACTTGACTCAACTTCAATTGAAACACGCTCGACGATCTTTAATCCCGCTTCTTCCAGCGCCTGCAGCTTGAGTGGATTGTTGGAAATGACGCGAACGTTGCAAAGGCCAAGGTCGAAGAGAATCTCCGCGCACTGCCGGTAGTCTCTTAAATCGACCGCCAACCCGAGGCGCTCGTTTGCTTCCACTGTGTCGGCGCCCTGGTCTTGCAGCGCATACGCCCGAATCTTATTCAGTATGCCGATGCCGCGACCTTCTTGTTGCTGGTAGACGATTGCTCCCCGACCCTCCTGCTGAATCATCTGCAGCGTGCGATGTAGTTGCTTGCCGCAGTCGCACTTGGTCGAAGCAAAGACGTCGCCCGTCAAACATTGCGAGTGGATACGAACAAGGGTGGGAATATCGCGTCGCATCTCTCCCTTGAACAAGGCTACGTACTCCTCGTCACTGGAGAGGGAACGATAGCCCGCAATCTGGAAATCGCCCCATTCAGTAGGAAGATGGGCAATCGCGACTCGCTCGACGGTGTTACCTTCAACCGACTCGCAACATGTTCCGGCAGTCTCTTTCAACTCAATTCACTCCTTCTCTTTACCTGGAGAGGCCACCAACTGTGCAGTTAGGGGTAAAAAGAATTATAAAAGTAAGCGACTCAGGGCCACAAGTCGGCCCCCAACAGGGTTGCCGATCTCCCCTTACTGCCTTTTGTTTAGTCTTTCCGTTGTCATCATCGTCACCAATAGGCAATCAACACTTGGCAAGCGGCGCTTCTTGCCGCCCTTAAAACGCCACGATAAGATACTTGACGACCCTTGGGGCTAGCCAACAATTCTAGATTAGTACCTCCGACCCCCGAGCAGAATGGTTCACGATACAGACAACGACACAGCCATAACTGAATTGACCGAGGACGGCGGCGCCAGGCCCTCACTTAATCAAGATCGTCGTCCCGTGCTAGTTTCCCTTCGAGGCGAGCTACTGGCCAAGCCCATTCCGCTGGAACGAGACATCGTGGTACTCGGACGGGCACTCGAAGCTGACATTCGTCTGAACGACTCAAAAGTATCTCGCCTGCACGCTCGCATTCACGCCGAGGTCGATGAAGAAACAGGTCGTACCTCCTATCGCATTAAAGATCTCGGTTCTACCAATGGCACGATGCTGAACGGCCAGGTCGTCAACGAGGCAGTCCTGACTAATGGCGACAAGATAGTAGTAGGTGATCACCTCTTTCGTTTTGATCTCCTGGATGAGATCGACCGTGAGTTTCAACAACAGATACAACGCCTGCTGGCCCACGACGAACTTACCGGATTGTTGACCAGCAAGTCGTTCTTTTCCGAGTTGCGTCGCGAAGCCGCCCGCGCCGAAGAAGAGTCGCGTCCCTTCTGCGTTCTGATGCTGGACATAGATCACTTCAAGGACGTCAACGACACTTACGGACACATGGCCGGGAGCCGGGCGCTGCAGGAGATGGGTTCGCTAATTATCACTGCGCTGCGTTCCGGAGACGTGGCCGCTCGCATTGGCGGTGAGGAGTTTGCCACGTTCCTGCTTGATGCGGATTACGCCCAGGCGTTGGTGGCAGCAGAGAGAGTTCGCCAGGCAGTTGAGCAACACCAATTCTTCGCCAACCGTCGCGGCGAGGCGGGCGCGGAAGAAAGCTTTCGCATGACTATCAGTATCGGCGTCGCAGCCTACCCCGACGACGCTAAGGACCCGATTCAGCTGGTTGAACTGGCTGATTCGGCCCTCTATCGCGCGAAAAGGAGTGGCCGAAACATCATCTGTGCCTATCGACCCTCCCTGGCGGCCACCGAAAAGCCTTTACCACCAAGGCGCAGCTAGATCCCGGCAGTTTGTGCAACCGTTCATCTGGATCGACGTTTAACCTGTGGAGTGCGGGGACCTGTCACCGCTTTTGTGAGCAAAGATTTCGCGCTAGCGCGATCCCAAAGCGGTGACAGGTTCCCGCACTCCAAAGGCGGTTTGCGATTGTTGTAGTCAGGCGTGTATGCTTCGTTTCTGCACCGTCTCGCCCGTCCAAGTTAGTCTGGCGGTCAAGGAATCATTCGAGTGAGCACCAATCTTAACCTAGCCTCTAAACCTTTCAGCAACCACGCTCTGCCGTGGATTCTGACGGTCATAATTCTTCTGGTTTCACTGGTCAGCCTGCTTTTTGTGGTCAGAGGAACGACGCAGGCGAATAGCCAGGCGGCTCTCGTACAAATTGATATCAATAAGCTGAAACAAGAAGAAGACTCGCTGGTCAAGACTGCCCAGCAGGTCAAAGATTCTTTGACCCCTGAACAGGTCCAGTTACTGCGCGCCGCTCATCAACTCGTCGATCGCAAACGGTTTTCCTGGTCAAGACTCCTGGCAGATTTGGAGTCGTCGTTGCCCGGTACAGTCAGGGTATCTCGAATTGCCGTGAAAGATGTTTCGCCAGAAGGTACAGCCCAGTTGGATTTGGTAGTTTTGGCGAAGAACCCCACTACTATCATGGAAATGATCTCCGCAATGGATCGCGCCGGCATCTTTCACTCGGAATTGCGGGCCCAGAATTTGCAGAAAGGCCGTGGTGAGAGCGGCACGGAGTATGAGTTGTTTGTGGTGTATCGCCCACGAGCGAGTTTCACTACCGAGGTTGCGGCAGTACCAGCAAAAGCGAGCGAGGAGCCCAAATGAGCGAACAAATCGCCGCGGCTCGCCGCTCCACCGCCAATATTATCCGCAGTCGCTATCAAGGCTTAAGGTCTTCGCGTCGCGGGGGGATGTTCGGACCAGCTGAGGTAGCCGCCCTGGCGGTGAGTTGCCTCATTCTGCTCCTGGTCTTCTTCAGTTATCTCTACTTTCTGGTGCCGGCCCGTTCTCGCCTGGAGGCACTGCAACGAGATCGCGAACAACTGCACGCGAACCTGCAAAAGTATGACGTGATTGTGCGCGATGGACGAGACGCTAAGAAGACAACAGACACGATTACTCATAGCCTGGCGACATTTGAGAACACCGGGTTGGTGCGGCAAGACAAGGGGCGCATGGGACTCTATGCCGACCTCAACGAGATCATCGTCAAGAATGGCTTGCGCAATACCTCGGGCCCGACGTATAGCCCGCTCGAGCCAGCCGGAGCGAAAGCAACTCCAGGGAAGTCGATGATCACGAAGTGGCAGAGCGCTTACCCGGGGATTGCTGTCGATGTCACTGTGGAAGGGCAGTATCAGAATGTGCGTCACTTCATTCAAGACATCGAAAGAAGCAAGCAATTCATCATTATTAATCAGGTAGAGCTGCAGCGCGCTACTGAAAACAATGCTCCCCAGCTAGCCGGAGAAGGCGGCGCCGGCGCAGGCTCAGGCTCACGCGCGTCGTTGGTTAGCCTGCAAGTGAACATGGCGACATATTTTCAACGCGCCAGCGGCGACGCTCCGATTGCGGGTCAGGAATAGCTGAATGCAAGTTGCAGATCTGAACAATCCAAACGATCGCAAAAAACTGATCCTCGCGGCAGTGTTGGGCTTGATTGCCATCCTGTTTCTATGGTGGACGTTCTTTGGCTTTGGCAGCAGCAAGTCTGCCACGACGCCACCTCGACCAACACCCCAAAGCGTCAATACCACTACCAATGCGTTAGCGGGTCAGGTCACCACAGTTCAACCGCGCGATCCAGCACCCAACGCTAATGATCTGGCGGAGTTGATGAAGCCGATTGATGGCAGCGTCTCGATTCCCAGTGTGCCTGAGCCACAGCGCAACATCTTCGCTTTTTATGAACCAACACCAACGCCCGTAAAAGCAGTCGTAACCCCAACCCCCACCCCGACACCTACGCCGCCAGTGTTGCTGGCAGCTGTGTCGCCGACCAACGTTTACGCCAAGACAGCTGAGTTTACGCTGGAGGCTTCAGGCGACAAGTTTGCGCCCGACATGAAGGTCTTCATGGATGGTCGGGAAATGACCACTAAGTATCGTAGTCCGCAACAACTGTCAGCGGCCATTCCGGCAACGATGATCGCGAATCCAGGGAATCGTCAGGTTCTAGTGCGCACGCCCGACGGCCGACTCTATTCGAATACGCTGCCGTTTAATATTCAGGCCCCACCGATTCCGAACTACACCTTTATTGGAATGTTCGAGACCGTACCTCGAGTGGGCGTCGCGATGGTGCAGGATAAGGGAGGGACCCGCGACATACTCAGCGTTCAGCGCGGCGATCTGCTCGGCGGCCGTTTTCGCGTTACCAGTATCTCCGAGAAAGAGCTGGTGCTCACGGATGCGAATCTTAAGATCAAGCACACTCTCCCGATGACCGAAGGCGACAAGAGTTCGAATCCTATGTCTCGACCAACACCGGCAGTGGCCTCAGAAGATGATGAACCATAGCACTCGACCACACCACAATATATTAGGGTCGGGCTCTGGCAGCTCGTGGGACTCGTCGAGCCTCAATTTTGCCTTGTCGCGGTCGTCGGAGGCCGGTTACACCCTGGTTGCGCTCCTCGCCTTGATGACGGTGTTGGCCTTGTTTGCCATGGCTGCAGCACCAAGTATTCATCAGCAAGCAGTGCGTGAGCGCGAGAAGGAAGCCATCTTTCGTGGCGAGCAAGTGGCGGATGCGATTCGCAGTTATTATTTGACTCGTGGTATTCAAACACGTGGTCAAGGTGATCAAGCGTTACCTACTTCGATCGATCAGTTGTTGGAAGGTGTGCCTATTCAAGGCGCGGCAAAGAACCGACAGATTCTTCGTCCCAGTGCGGCGCGTGATCCACTTACTGCTGAAGGTGAATGGCGTTTTGTTCGTCCCCGTTCACAGACTCTGATCGATTTTGAAGAGGCGGTGATGCTCTACGCGCAGAACGTACTACCGCAACCGAACCACCCGCAAATGCGGAATCTACAGCAGTTATCGGCGCCGATGATCACCAGCATTCTTAATACCGGCTCAACTTCCAGCGCCTCGAGTGGCACTGCTGCGGATGAGGAAGGCACTGGTCCATTCGTCGGTGTAGCCAGTAAGAACAAAACCGAATCGGTGCTCACCTACTACGGTATCGAGCGTCACGATCAATGGATCTTCACGCCGCTGTTCCGCAATTGATCTTGGACCAACCACACTCTGCTTAGATCTACAATTCACTTTCACTCTCGTCGCTGCCTCACCTTCAATCACTCAGCAGAAAGAAATTCGCAGCTCTCGTCAACTCACGATCGAACGCGAGATCAGAGTCGCGCGCATCTCGTCTGAGTGTTGATCAGGCGCCGTGAAATGCGTTCACAGAGTTGAAAAAAAATTTACAGTTCCAGTAATAAGTTATTGACATCCTTCGCATTTACGTTTATATAGCAAGATGTTGTGCGCCGTTTACTCTAGCCCACAAGACGAAAGCAAACACAGTATCTTGTGGTCATGAAGAAACACTAAAACACAATCTTGAAAGAAGGAGCACATAGAAGCTATGGCAACTAAAAAAGGTGGAAAGAAAGCAGCGAAAAAGGGTGGCGCCAAGAAGGGCGCGAAGAAGGGCGGAACCAAGAAGGCCGCAAAGAAGAGATAACTCGAACCAGCAGGTCACAGCAAGAACCTTCCACCGGCGCACACAAACTTCTGAGGCCCACGGGGCCTTACAAAAAGAAACGACGACCTTCAAGCGAAGCTCGTCGTTTCTTTTTGTTATTGATATTGTCTTGGCACATCGATGATCAGTGTCGCGCTTGTAGAACCGGAGATACCACCGAACACGGGCAACATCGCTCGCCTGTGTGCCGCCACCAAGGTGCCGCTCCATATCGTCGGGGTGACCGGGTTTCGCCTGGACGATCGTGCTGTGCGACGAGCCGGCCTCGATTATTGGCCGGAGGTTAAGCTCCATCGTCACCCCAATCTAGCCGCGCTGTACGACGCTCTGCCGCAGGCTCGCTTCGTCTACCTCACCACTAAAGCTGATCGTTATTACCACGAATGGACATTCGCGGCTGACGACTGTTTGGTGTTCGGCCGCGAGACCCGGGGCCTGCCCGAAGACTTGTTACACGCCAACTGGGAAAACTGTTTGAAGATTCCCATGCTGAATCCGAAAGTTCGCAGCCTCAACCTCGCTACCGCTGTGGGCATTGTTCTCTTTGAGGCTCTGCGCCAGACCGGGTACTCTTCACAATTACACTCGTAAGCAGACTTTGGATCTTTTGGAGTGCGGTGACCTGTCACCGCTTTGTGATCAAAGATTTTACGGTAGCGCGATCCCAAAGCGGTGACAGGTCACCGCACTCCAAAGAGTCGCCGCACTCCAAAGGTGGTAAGATAAACTCTCAACCAAACAATCTATGCAACACAGAAAAGACATTCGGAACATCGCCATCATCGCTCACGTCGATCACGGCAAAACAACCCTCGTCGACGCCATGTTGCGTCAGTCGGGGACCTTTCGCGACAACGAACAAGTACGCGAACGCGTCATGGACTCAATGGACCTGGAAAGAGAACGGGGCATCACCATCATGGCGAAGAACACCGCCGTGAGATATCACGACGTCAAGATCAACATCGTCGATACGCCGGGTCACGCCGATTTTGGCGGTGAAGTCGAACGCGTGCTCAAGATGGTCGATGGTGTGATGCTGCTGGTTGATGCCGCGGAAGGTTGCCTACCGCAAACGCGCTTCGTCTTGCGCAAAGCACTGGAAGCGCGGCTACCCGCTATTGCCGTCGTCAACAAGATCGATCGTGGCGACGCGAGACCGGACGAAGTGGTAGACGAGATCTACGAGTTGTTCCTGGATCTTGATGCCACCGACGAGCAAATTGAGTTTCCCATTCTTTACGCCATCTCGCGCGAGGGCGTGGCCAAGAAAGCATTGACAGACAACTCCACCCATCTGCAACCACTCTTCGAGCAAATCGTGGCCACTATTCCTGAGCCAAAAGAACTGCGGAACGACTCGCTCCAGTTGCTGGTCGCGAATCTCGATTACAACGATTACGTAGGTCGCCTGGCGATCGGCAGAGTCTTCTCCGGTGAGATCAAGGTTGGCGATCAAGTGACGGTGGTAAAACCCGATCGCTCGGTAGAGAAGACACGCGTCTCGCAGCTGTATGTGTTTGAAGGATTGAAACGCGAACCAGTTGACCGCGCTGGCTTCGGGGAGATTGTCGCCCTGGCCGGCATCGAGAACATTCATATCGGCGACACCATCACCTCCGTCGACAACCCACAACCATTGCCGGCCATTGCCGTCGACGAGCCAACCAT